>NZ_DAHVHV010000003.1:0-100272 GCF_027317285.1 Ferrovum sp.
AATGGTGGAGGCGGCGGGAATCGAACCCGCGTCCGTCAGTCCTCTACAAGCAGATCTACATACTTAGTCAGGCTCTTTGGCTTTAATCCTTACGACGTTAACCGACGAACTTCGCTTGGACGATCTCCCTTGAGTTTAGGAACCGATGAAGGAGCCCCATCAGGTTACGAGTCTCTGTAAATGACCCTGCCATTCGGTTTCCCGAACTCCCACCCAGAGACCAGTGGGTGCAGGGCCTGGCCGTCAAGCGGCCAGGGCGTAGTTGTCGTCGTTGGCAACTATATGGTTTCCAGATGGATTTACGAGGTCACTGGTCCTCGGTATGCACTGCATTGCTTTGTAACCGCCGTCGAAGCCAGGTCGCCCCCAGTCTCGAACGTGGTATTATGCCACATCTGTGGTATTCCTGAAATGGTTGTTGGAGTGATGAAATTAATGACATTTGAATCCTTGGGGCTTTCTCCTGAAATACTGCGAGCGATTACGGACGAGGGATACACTACCCCCACCCCGGTCCAGGTTCAGGCCATCCCGTTGGTGTTGGCAGGGCAGGATGTGCAGGCTGCCGCTCAAACTGGAACGGGAAAGACGGCCGGGTTCACCTTGCCTATTTTGCACCGCCTCCAACCCATGGCCAGTTCCAGCCCTTCGCCGGCGCGTCACCCCATTCGCTGTCTGGTTCTGACCCCAACGCGCGAGTTGGCGGCCCAGGTCCAGGAAAGCGTCAAGACCTATGGGCGCTACTTGGCATTGCGCAGTACGGTGATCTATGGGGGAGTGGCCATGCCCCCTCAGGTCAAGGCATTGCAAGCGGGCGTGGAAATCGTGGTGGCCACCCCGGGACGCTTGCTGGATCATGTCCAGCAAAAAACCATCAATCTGTCTCAGGTGGAGATTCTGGTCCTGGATGAAGCGGATCGGATGCTGGACATGGGCTTCATTCCGGACATTCGAAAGATCATTGCCTTGTTGCCGACGCGTCGCCAAAACCTGCTGTTTTCTGCCACTTTTTCAGAGGATATCAGGAAGTTATCCAAGGGGATCCTGAATGACCCGGCAACCGTGGAAGTGGCGCGGGCCAATGCCACGGCAATGTCCATCACCCAACTCATCTATCCGGTGGAAGCCGAGCGGAAACGGGCGTTGTTGACCCATTTGATTCGGACGCTGCCCATCCCTCAGGCCATCGTGTTCACACGTACCAAACATGGGGCCAATCGTTTGTGCGCTCAGTTGGAAAAGGAGCAGATTCCTGCGGCAGCCATTCATAGCGATAAAACCCAGTCCCATCGTACGCGCACTCTGGAACAGTTCAAGGCGGGGGAAGTCTCCATTCTGGTGGCCACGGACATTGCGGCACGAGGACTGGATATAGACCAATTGCCCTTTGTCGTCAATTTCGAACTGCCCCATGTGCCTGAGGATTATGTGCACCGCATTGGTCGGACCGGACGGGCCGGCAGTCAAGGTTGTGCCATTTCTCTGGTCAGTCCGGAGGAAAGCCGTGAGCGGCAGGCCATCGAGTCGCTGATCAAGCAGACCATTCGTGAAGAAGTCCCCGTAAATTTTGAGGTTATCGAACCTGTGCAGCGCCCTGCGGAACGGCGCCCTCCCCGGGAAGCCGATGGCCGTTCGCGGGCCGATCGTCGTCATGTCACGCGTCCGCCGGAGGGTGAAGTAGTGGCGGAGCAAGTTGCTCGAGAGCCCAAGGTCCCTCGTCCTGTCCAGGAAGCGCCGAGGTCGGTGTATTCCCATCATCACTTCAGCCGTCCTCCTCTGGGTTTATCCGGTATCAAGAAACACCGTGAGATCCCTGCATTGTTGGGAGGTTTGCTGAAGAAGGCGCCGTGAGCACGGAATTCTGCCGACATGAACCAAAAACCGGGGCATGGGTATTGACTCTGCATATCCAACCGGGTGCCCGCCGGACCGAAGTGATCGGAAGGCATGGGGATGCCCTCAAGATTCGTTTGGCTGCCCCGCCTGTGGACGGACGGGCCAATCAGGTTCTTCGTCGTTTTTTGGCAGAGCGGTTCCAACTCTCTCTGGATGCCGTGGAATTGCGCAGCGGTCTGACAGGCAGGCACAAACGGGTGGCTCTGTATGGCTTGGATATCGTCGATCCAAGCGGAATATTGTTATTTGATTCATAGTGTCACGTCATGACCTTCATGCTTTTTGGTGTACGAACCCATCAAATTCCCCAGAGAACCGATTCATTCCATGGACAAGTCAGAAATCCCCAGTGAGTTGGAGATCGGTCAGGCATTGCGCCAGTGGTTGCCGGAATCGGCTATCCTGACGACGCCCGAATCCAAGCGTCCCTATGAAACCGATGGATTGTCGGCCTATCGTCAAATGCCTTATGTGGTTGTGCTGCCTGCCACGGAAAAAGAGGTACAGGCCGTTTTGCGCTATTGCCATGCCCAGCGTATCCCGGTGGTTGCGCGCGGGGCAGGGACAGGGCTTTCGGGCGGGGCTTTGCCCCACGAACGCGGGGTATTGCTGTCGTTGGCACGGCTCAGGAATATCTTGCAGATCGACCCTCTGGCACGCACGGTACGGGTTCAGCCCGGCGTACGCAATCTGGCCATCACCCAGGCGGTGGACGCCCATGGATTGTATTATGCGCCCGACCCTTCTTCCCAAATTGCCTGTAGCATCGGCGGTAATGTCGCCGAAAACTCGGGAGGGGTACATTGCCTGAAATACGGTTTGACGCTGCACAACATTCTTCGTCTGCGGGTTCTCACCGTGACGGGGGAGGCGGTGGAAATCGGTTCGGAAGCACCCGATAGTGTCGGGTTCGACTTCATGGCCTTGCTGACGGGGAGTGAAGGATTGCTGGCGATCATTACCGAAGTGACTGTAAAAGTCATTCCCAAGCCGATGTTTTCAAAAGTGATCATGGCATCATTCGATACGGTGGAACAGGCCGGAGACGCCGTGGCGCACATGATTGCGGCAGGGATCATTCCGGCCGGGCTGGAAATGATGGATGCTCTGGCCACTCGCGCGGCCGAGGATTTCGTGCATGCGGGCTATCCGGTGGAAGCCGCAGCCGTGCTGCTCTGTGAATCCGATGGGATGCCGGAAGTGGTCGAGGATGAACTGGCGCGCATGAAAACCATTCTCGAGGAAAATGGAGCCACAGAACTCAGGGTTGCGCGGGACGAAGCAGAACGATTGCGTTTCTGGGCCGGACGCAAGGCCGCTTTCCCGGCGGTGGGGCGGTTGGCCCCGGATTACTACTGTATCGACGGGACCATTCCGCGTCGTCGCCTGGGTGAAGTACTGAGGCGGATCGCCGATTGGTCTCTGGAATACGGGCTTGAGGTGGCCAACGTGTTTCATGCCGGCGACGGTAACCTGCACCCCCTGATCCTGTATGATGCGGGGGTTCCCGGCGAATTTCATAAAACGGAAGAGTTGGCGGGACGGATTCTGGAACTCTGCGTGGAAGTCGGTGGCACCATCACGGGAGAGCATGGCGTGGGCGTGGAAAAGATCAATCAGATGTGTGTTCAGTTTGGACAGGATGAAATCACGGTGTTTCATGAGATCAAGGCGGCTTTCGATCCGGAGGGATTACTGAATCCCGGCAAAGCGATTCCAACCTTGCAGCGTTGTGCCGAAGGCGGACGAATGCACGTCCACCACAACCGGTTGCCTCATCCTGAACTTCCCCGGTTTTGACCATGCAAGGCGAGTTGGAACCCCTTTGCGCACAGGTTCGGCAGGCCAATGAAGCCAGACGGCCCCTGCGCATCCGTGGGGGCGGCAGCAAATCCTTCCTGGCCTGCTCTGCCGCTCCCGAGGTGTTGGACCTGCGTCTGTATGCCGGGATCGTGGACTATGAACCGAGTGAACTGGTCGTTACGGCACGGGCTGGAACGCCTCTGGTTGCGCTGGAGCGTCTGCTCGAGGAAAACGGCCAAATGCTGGCCTTCGAACCTCCTCATCTCGGGCTGCAGGCCACGGTGGGCGGGATGGTGGCTGCAGGGCTGTCGGGTCCGCGCCGTATGGCCCAGGGCGCCGTCAGGGATTTTGTGCTGGGCGTTCGCATGATCGACGGTCAGGGGCGGGATTTGTCCTTTGGGGGGCGCGTGATCAAGAATGTGGCGGGTTTTGATGTTTCTCGCCTGATGGTGGGGGCCTGGGGAGCCCTGGGGGTGTTGACGGAGGTAACCCTGAAGGTTGTTCCCCGTGCTTCCGCTCAATTGACTCTGGAGTGGAACCTCTCGGAGGCCCAGGCCCTGCAACGGATCAATGAGTGGGCGGGGCAGCCTTGGCCGATCACGGCCTCCAGTTATTATCAGGGACGCTTGCGCGTGCGTCTGGAAGGTCCGCGCAAGGCGCTGGAGTCCAGCGCAGCCCGTTTGGGGGGAAAGGAAATTCTGGAAGGGAAAGGGTGGTGGATGGGCTTGCGCGAACAACAACTGGATTTTTTCATGACGCCTAAGCCGCTCTGGCGGATAGCCGTGCGACCGACCACCGGGCCGCTGGGTTTGTCGGGTCAGACGCTGGTGGAATGGGGGGGAGGACTACGCTGGATCGCCTGCGATCATGGCCACGCCCAGGTTCATGCCATGGCGCGGGAGGCCGGAGGGCACGCCCAGCAGTGGCATGGCGGCGATCCGGCGCGTCCTTTTCCCGAGCCTCCCTCGGGCGCACTGCTTGCCCTTCACCGCAGCCTCAAGAAAGTTTTTGATCCGGCCGGAATCCTGAATCCTGGGCTCCCCGGTTTTCTGGAGGGGTAAGGCCATGGAGACCCATCTTGACGAAAAAACGCGTGCCTCACCGGCAGCAGCCTCCATCGAGGGGATTCTTCGCTCCTGTGTGCATTGCGGATTTTGTTTGGCCACCTGTCCGACCTACCAGATACTGGGAGATGAACGAGATAGTCCGCGGGGACGGATCTACCTGATCAAGGCGCTCATGGAAGGCAAGGCAGAGGGGAAGGAAACCCGCCTTCATCTCGACCGCTGTCTGACCTGTCGTTCCTGCGAGACGACCTGCCCCTCCGGCGTGGAGTATGCCCATCTGCTGGAAGAAGGGCGTCAATGGGTGGAAAAAACCGTGCCGCGTCCCCTGGGGCAACGTGTGGTTCGTACTTTGCTCAAGACTGTACTGCCCCGACCGGTGCTCTTTCAAACCTTGTTGAATATGGGACGCATGGTGCGTCCTCTGCTTCCCGAGCGATGGGGTTCCGCCATTCCTGCCCGCCAGGGCGCAGGCTGGATCCCTTCCGTCCGCCACGACAGACGCGTGGTTTTTCTGGCCGGTTGTGTCCAACCTGCCCTGACCCCAGCCACTCAGGGCGCGGCACAGCGCCTGCTGGATCGATTGGGTATTTCCGGGGTGGTGGCGCCCGGTGCGGGATGTTGCGGCGCTCTGGCTCATCATTTGGGCGATGAAGAGAAAGCGCTGGAGGCCATGCGTCGCAATATCGATGCCTGGTGGCCTCTCGTGGAACAAGGGGCTGAAGCCATCGTCAGTACGGCTTCGGGCTGCGGAGCCGAAGTGCGTGAATATGGGCATGCCCTGCGCCATGACCCCGCGTATCGGGAAAGAGCCAGCCGGGTGACCGAGTTGGCCCAGGATATTTCCGAAGTACTGATCAGGGAGATCGGCGTCACTCTGGACGAACAACGATTGACCTTGAAAAGCCTTGGCATCGACTCCGATCGGTCCAAAGGGCGTGTTGCCTTTCATGCCCCCTGTTCACTTCAGCACGGATTGCGTCTGCGTGGGGGCGTCGAACAGTTGTTACGGGCAGCGGGGGCGGAACTCACTGCCGTGGAGGATGCGCATCTTTGTTGTGGTTCGGCCGGAACTTATTCCATACTCCAACCCGAGTTATCCGGGCAACTCAAGAAAAACAAACTGGCGGCGCTCAAGGCCGGAAAACCGGAGGTCATCCTGAGCGCCAACATCGGATGTCAGATGCATCTGGCCAAGGATGAAGCGATTCCCGTCCGGCACTGGGTGGAGTGGCTGGATGACCTGATTCCTCGACGGGCAGGGGGGGCTTGATTCCGGCTTCCATTGTCCCTATCTTCCGTCCATGGGATCCGCGCACCGGATCCCGTTTTCGGGGAGATGACTCATGTTGGCACTGCGTCGTTCCAAAGACAGGGGATATGCCCATCAAGGCTGGCTGGAATCCTGGCACTCGTTTTCCTTCGCGGATTACCATGATCCGGCGCACATGCATTACAGTGTCCTGCGGGTCCTGAATGATGACCGGATTGCGCCGAACAGTGGTTTTGGCACGCACCCTCATCAGGATATGGAAATCATTACCTACCTCCTCGAAGGCAGCCTGGAACACCGGGACAGCATGGGGAATGGGTCGGTGATCAAGGCCGGAGAGGTGCAGAGGATGAGCGCGGGCAGTGGCATCACCCACAGCGAATTCAATCCATCGGAGTCTGATCCCGTCCATCTGTTGCAGATATGGATTTTGCCCGACCGGCGGGGGCTTACTCCTGAATATGAACAGAAGAATTTCCTGCCCGAAGAACGGCGCGGGCGGCTCTGCCTCATTGCGTCTCCAGACGGGCGCGACGGGTCTCTGACGATTCATCAGGATGTCCGGATGTATGCCTCGATCCTGGGGGCGGATGACACCCTGATGTACGATTTTGCTCCGGGGCGCAAGGGCTATTTGCAAGTGGCGGCTGGCGATTTGATCGTGGACGGGCATCCCTTGCGGGAGGGCGACGGACTGCGCATTGCCCGGCGCGAAAGGATCGCCATCGGGACTCCGGGACAAACGGAGTTCCTGTTGTTCGATTTGCCCTGATTCATGGATTACGCGGAATCTCTGAGTGAGGGGCGCCTGTTGCGGCGCTATCAGCGTTTTCTGGCGGATGTCGAACTCGGAGACGGAGAAGTCGTTACGGCCCATGTCCCCAATACAGGCAGCCTGTTGGGATGCCTGGAGGCGGGGCAGGGCGCACGTCTGAGTCGCGCGCGCGACACCACCCGTCGTTGCCCCTATACCCTCGAGCAGATTCAGGTTGGCAAGGTTTGGGTGGGGGTGAATACGCATCGGGCCAATGCGTTGGTGGGAGAAGCCTTGGGACGAGGCGCAATCGGGGAAGTATCAGGCTATGCCCGCCATCGTCCGGAGGTTCCCTACGGGCAACAACGTAGCCGGATCGATTGGCTGCTTGACGATCAGAACGCTCCTGCCTGTTATCTCGAAGTCAAGAGCGTGACCACCAGCCTCGAATCGGGGGTTGGATTGTTTCCGGATGCCGTCAGTCAGCGTGCCTTGAAGCATCTGAAGGAATTGAGGGATTGTGTGGTGCATGGGGGCGCGCGTGGGGTATTGCTGTTCTGCGTCCAGCGCCCGGATATTCACGTCGTACATCCTGCAGATGCCATCGATCCTGCCTATGGTCGGTTACTGCGAGACGTGATGCGGGAAGGGGTGGAAGTGTTGGCTTACGGGGTTGAACCTACCCGAACCGGCCTCCTTTGGGGGCCAAGGATAGGCGTCCATTATCCCTGATGCTCCGGGGGATGGTTTTTAACGCATCGAGTGCGCAGCGATCTCTCGTCCATGAAACTGAACTTCCATCATTTGAGAGCATTTGCAGAAGTTGCCCGTACCGGTAGTTTTACGGGCGCGGCAGAATGTCTGTACCTTACTCAGCCAGCCATCTCCAAGGCGGTCGGCAGCCTCGAGGAGGTCCTGGGCATCGCGCTGCTGGAACGAACGTCGCGGCAGGTCAAGCTGACGGAGGCGGGGGTGTCCCTGTTTTCTCATGCCCGGTCCATCTTTGCCCTGGAACAGGCAGCGTTGCAGGATATCGAGGAGCGACGCGGATTACGCAAGGGTTGTTTGCATATCGGTGCCAGCACGACCATTGCCACCTACTGGCTGGGACAGGATCTGGCTCTTTTTCTGGAACGCTATCCACAAATCGACATTCGGGTGAGCAGTGGGAACACGGAAACCATGGTACATCAGGTACTGGAAGGCCTGGTGGAGGTGGCACTGGTGGAAGGGCCAGTGGATGAGGAGCGCCTGAATTGCGAATTGTGGGACAATGAGCCCCTGCTTCTGGTGACGAAACCGGGAGTGGAACGGGCGCATCTTGGGCAATGCCGCTGGATTCTTCGAGAAGAAGGATCTGGCACGGCACGGGTGGTGGCGGAAATTCTGACGCATCTGGGGATCGTTCCTGCGCGACAGGTTGTCGTGCAAAGCAACCAGGCAGCCGTTCAGATGGTCGTCGCAGGCGTGGGGGTTGCCATTGTTCCCGCGATCATGGCGGCCCACCATCTCGAACGGGGGGAGTTGGCCTGCATTCCCTGGTCGCAGGGAGAACTGCAACGTTCGCTCAGCAAGATCTCCCTGAAGGGACGACCGGCCAGTCCGGCGCGTGCCGCCTTTGAATCTTTTCTCGGCGAAACCCGAGGTCAAATAAAATCCGTTTCCTGAGGTGCCTCGGCGGAGCGCCAGTCGGGACGGATGACGAAATGGAGAAAGTGCTATGCAAGTGGACAAGGAACTGGATGTCCGGGGAATGGGTTGTCCCCTGCCAATCCTGAAAACAAAAAAATCCCTGGCGGATATGGCGCCGGGGCAGGTACTCAGAATCATTTCCACCGATAGCGGTTCGATGGGAGACATGCAGGCTTTTTCCAGACAAACCGGTCACGAGTTGATCTCTGCGCTACAAGAGGGGGGCGAGTACACTTTTTTCCTCAGAAAGAAGTGAGCATGGTTTCCCTCGAGGGACACGCGCGGGTTTGAATCTTTGGTACCATGGGTCATGGAACATCCTTTTACGAAGTTTATACGGGTGCTGGGCAAGGGGCAGCGCGGTGCCCGCAGTTTGACCGAGGCAGAAGCCGAGGAAGCCCTCGGCCTGATTCTGGCGGGCTCGGTGCGTCCGGAACAGATCGGGGCGTTTCTTTCGCTGGTTCGTCTCAAGGAGGAAACGGCAGAGGAAGTGGCCGGCATGGTCCGGGCGCTGCGACATTCCCTGCCTCCGGGACCCAGGGTGCCAGTGGACCTGGATTGGGCCAGTTATGCCGGAAAACGACGTCAATTGCCCTGGTATGTCCTGTCAGCGTTGCTTCTGGCCGGGCGCGGCATCCGGGTGTTGATGCATGGTCTGGCGCAGGTTGGGACCGAACGCCGTTCTGTCGCTGACGCTTTGAAGGCCCTGGGAATTCCTCAGTCATACTCGCTGGACGAGGCGGTGGACTCCCTGGCAAGGACCGGTTTCGCCTTTGTCTCCGTGGCAAGTTTTTCTCCCCAGATCATGAAGTTACTCAAACTGAAGCAGGTGCTGGGGCTACGCTCGCCCATTCATACCGTGGCGCGCATGAGTAATCCGTTGAATGCGCCCGTCTCCCTGATCGGGATCTTTCATCCGGGCTATGACGCGATTCACCAGCAGGCGGCCCGGTTGCTGGAAGATCCCTGTTTATTCGTGTTCAAGGGGGAAGGAGGGGAGGCCGAAGTCAATCCGGATGGCACGATCCAACTTTATTGGTCCAGACAGGGCATGGCGCAGCAGGAAGTCTGGCCAGCCCGCTTCGAGAAACGGCATCTGCGCGACGACGAAATGGATTGCGCCCGTTTGTACCGGGTATGGACGGGGGAGGAGGAGAGTGACTACGGGGAGGCGGCTGTGGTGGAGACGGCGGCAGTCGCCCTGTTCGCCCTGGAACGGGCAGCCACTGTCGAAGAAGCACGGGCTCTGGCCGGGGAGTGGTGGGAACAACGAGATCGCCGGCGTTTTACCGGGCCGCGTCAGGATTCCATCCTCCCGGGAAAAGTGTTTCTGGTGGGGGCGGGACCAGGGGATCCCGACTTGCTCACCGTCAAGGCGTTGCGTCTCATGAATCAGGCGGATGTCGTGGTCCATGACAACCTGGTCTCTCCGGGGGTCATGGCCCTGCTTCCTCCCGAGGTGACGTGCCTCTATGTGGGAAAGCAACGCGGTCACCATGCCGTGCCGCAGGAAGGGATCAACGAACTCCTGGTGCGTTTGGCGCTGGAAGGTAAAAAGGTACTGAGGCTCAAGGGGGGGGACCCCTTCATCTTTGGGCGAGGGGGGGAGGAAATCGAAACCCTCGCTGCACATGGAATTCCCTTCGAAGTGGTTCCCGGCATCACAGCGGCTTCCGGTATCGCGGCTTATGCCGGCATCCCCCTGACGCATCGGGATCACGCCCAATCCTGTATTTTCGTGACGGGCCATCTCAAGGACGGGACCATGGATCTGGACTGGGAAAACCTGGCGCGTCCCCAGCAAACGCTGGTGGTGTATATGGGGTTGCACGGCCTGGAGATTTTATGCCGGGAACTGATCGGTCACGGCCTTTCCCCGATGACCCCGGCCGCGATCATTCAGCAGGGAACCACCCGGCATCAGCGGGTCATGACGGGCACGCTGGAAACCTTGCCGGCGCAGGTGCGAGCCGAACCCCTGCACGCCCCCACCCTGATCATTGTGGGCGGGGTGGTGGGATTGCATCGTACCCTTCACTGGTTTGATCGGGAGATGCCAAGCCCGTCCGGAAGGTGAATTCCGGAAGGTTCTTTCAGTCAGGGGGCGGTTTCGCGCGGTTTGCAGAATTGGGTTTGCAATGCCTTGATGATGGCCACCGATTCCGGGCTGATCACTCGGTAGAAAATATGCTTCCCTTCCCGTCGGGTGGCAACCAGACCCTCTTCCCGCAAGATGCCCAGTTGTTGTGACAAGGTGGGTTGATGAATGTCCAGAGCAGACTCCAATTCGCTGACACAACATTCGCCCTCGGCCAAACGGCAGAGCAGGACGAGACGATCCGGGTTGGCCAGCACTTTGAGAAAACTGCACGCCCGATCGGCCGAAGCATACATCTGCTTGAAATCATGCGGCGTTATGCCCTCACATGGGTCCATTTCGGGGATCTCCAAAGGATGTTTTCAGGAATGTCTTGACACTCTATCATAAAACGATATATAAAGTTACATAATATTGATTTGTAAATAATCAAGAAGAGGCAAGGACTGCCAATAAAGAGGACAGTGCACCATGGCAAGAACCGTAATGAAAAAGGATGACGGGTCCAATCGAAGGTTTTTCCGGATCTTTGTGGTCATGCTGATGGGGCTTTCTCTTCGTACCGTCTCCCTGCAGGCTCAGGAAACGAGGGAAACGGAAGCGCTCCGTGGCATGACGAGTTACGATGGCGTGATTGAAGCCGAGCGTCAGACGGTGATCGCTGCCGAGGTTTCCGGGCGGGTGGTGGTCGTGGTGGTGCATCCTGGTGAGCAGGTCAGGAAGAATCAGGTTCTGATTCGTCTGGATGGACAGGCGATGGACCAGAATGTCGTGGCCAAGGTGGCTCAGGAGCGGGCGATCCGGGCTGCGCTGGAAGAGGCGACCCGCGCCTATGAACGTCAGGACCAACTGTTTGCCAAGGGCTACATCAGCCAGGCTGCACTGGATCGGGCAGAAGCCCGTTTCAAAACCACAAAAGCCCAGACGGAGGCACAATTGGCCGAATCGTCGGCACTGCGTGCCCAGGCGGGTTACTACGTCTTGCGCGCGCCTTTTGATGGCATTGTGGCAGAAGTCCCTGTGAATCTCGGGGACATGGCGCAACCGGGGCGGGCTCTGGTGTCTCTTTATGACCCTTCCCGCCTGCGTGTCACGGTTCAGGTCCCGGAAAGTGCGATTGTCTCTTCATCCACCACCGTACAGAGCCGGTTGGAACTGGGGGGTACGGGCATGAAGGGGCAGTGGATCGTCCCAACCTACGTTACCGTATTGCCCACGGCAGATCCGGTCAGTCATACGGTTCAGGTTCGTTTGGGTTTGCCGGGTGACGCAAGCCATCCTCTGGGGCGGCCGGGGACCTTTGTGCGGGCCTGGTTTCCGAGCGGGGATTCAACGCACGGGGCGCTCTGGGTTCCCCTCGGCGCGGTGGTCCATCGTGCCGAGATGACAGGAGTGTATGTGCGCGACCGAGAGGGGCATCCCTTGTTAAGGCAGGTTCGTCTGGGCCGTGTCCTGGGTCAGCAGGTGGAAATCCTGAGTGGGGTCTCTCCCGGCGAGCCGGTCGTTCCTGATGCGCAACGGGCTCTGACACAGGGACGGTGAAGGAACGATGAAATCCTCACTCGGCATCTCCGGGCGTATCGCCCGCTTTTTTCAAACGGCGCAGATTACCCCATTGCTGGCGCTGGTCGGCTTTCTGCTGGGCGTTTTTGCGATTCTGGTGACCCCGCGCGAAGAAGAACCCCAGATCAATGTCACCATGGCCAACGTTCTGATTCCTTTTCCGGGGGCTTCTGCCCGGGATGTGGAACAAATGGTGGCAGCACCGGCCGAACAGGTTCTGGGACAGATTCAGGGCCTCGATCATGTGTTTTCCCTGTCTCGTCCCGGATTGGCGGTCATGACCGTCCAGTTCAAGGTGGGGGTGCCGCGCACCGAGGCGCTGGTGCGACTCTACGATGCCGTGAATTCCCATGCGGACTGGCTCCCGCGAAATTTAGGTGTTCTGTCGCCCCTCATCAAACCCAAGGGGATCGACGACGTGCCTATCCTTACCCTGACGCTCTACAGTAAAAACCCGCAGGTCGGCGCCTACGCGCTGGAGCGGGTCGCCCAGAGCATGGAAGGAGACCTCAAACGGGTACCCGGAACGCGCGCGGTGTTTACGGTGGGAGGGCCAGGGCGTGCCCTGCGCATCAATCTGGACCCTGCGCGATTGATGGGCAGTCATATCACCCTGGAGCAGGTACGCGCTGCCGTACAGTCTGCCAATCAGGGGTTGCCGGTGGGGGACTTGCTGGTGGGAAACCACGCCATTGCGGTGGAAAGTGGCGACTACCTGAGCGATGCTCAGGACGTCGGGAACCTGATCGTGGGGGTAACCGATCATCGCCCCGTCTACCTGAAGGAAGTAGCGCAGGTCGAAGATGGACCCCAAACGCCCAACCGCTATGTGTGGTTCGGTCAGGCGGGGAAACAGGGCTCCGTGGACTATCCGGCAGTCACCCTGGCGGTGACCAAGAAACCGGGGGAAAATGCCATCAGCGTGGCCCATGCCCTCATGAATCAAGTGGATCGTCTCAAGAATACGGTTGTTCCGGCCGATGTGGTGGTGGTCGAGACTCGCAACTATGGCGAAACAGCCAACGACAAGGCGGAGAAACTGATCCACAAACTGCTTTTTGCCACGGCGTCCGTCGTTGCGCTGGTTTTTCTGGCATTGGGGCGACGGGAGGCCGCGATCGTGGGATGCGCGGTGATCCTGACCTTGACCGTCACCCTCTTTGCCTCCTGGGCCTGGGGATTTACCCTCAATCGGGTTTCACTCTTTGCTCTGATCTTCTCTATCGGGATTCTGGTGGATGATGCCATCGTGGTTGTGGAAAACATTCATCGCCACCAGCACCTGTTTCCAGGCAAAACGCTGCGCGAACTGATTCCCGGCGCGGTGGATGAAGTGGGCGGGCCCACCATTCTGGCCACACTGACCGTGATTGCAGCGCTCCTGCCCATGGCATTCGTGACCGGGTTGATGGGACCCTACATGTCTCCCATTCCCATCAATGCCAGCATGGGCATGGTCCTGTCCTTGTCCATTGCCTTCATGGTCACGCCCTGGTTGGCGCGGATCTGGATGAAAGAAGGACAGGTTCAGAGCGGACATCCGACGGAACCCGATCCGGCCATCCGGGCGGTTCAGGACCCCCACCCGCAGGGGTTGGCCAAACTTCTGGCCCCCTGGTTCCGGCGGATATTCACGCCGTTGCTGGACGATCTTGAAGGGCAGCGTAACCGTCGCCGGGCAGGACTGGGAATCGTGGTTCTGATCGCCTTGTCTCTGATACTCCCGGTGGCGGGACTGGTGCGGCTCAAAATGCTCCCCTTCGACAACAAATCGGAGTTTCAGGTGATCGTGGATATGCCGGCGGGAACGCCTCTCGAGGAAACTGCTGCCGTGATCCACGAGTTGGGTGCTTATTTGACCACGGTTCCCGAGGTAACGAACTATCAGGCCTACGTGGGGACGGCGGCCCCCATCAATTTCAATGGGCTGGTGCGCCAGTATTATCTGAGGGCATCCAGCGAACTGGGCGATCTCCAGGTCAATCTGGTGGACAAGTCCCGCCGCAGGGAACAGAGCCATGCCATTGCAACCCGCCTTCGTCCCGCGTTGCAGGCCATTGGTCGGCGCTTTGGGGCCAATGTCAAGATTGCCGAAGTGCCGCCCGGCCCTCCGGTTCTTTCACCGATCGTGGCTGAAATCTATGGGCCGACGGCAGAAGGACGTCTGACCGTGACCAAGGCCGTGCGGCAGGTGTTTTCCACGACGCCGGGAATCGTCGACGTGGGCGACAGCAGCATCGTGTCGGCGCCCAGGATCCTGCTTCAGGTCAATCGTAACAAGGCCGCACTCCTTGGAGTTTCCCAACAGACCATAGCCGTTACGCTGCAGACGGCCCTTTCGGGCGAGGCCGTGACCTGGCTGCACGACCGGAGCAAGTATCCCGCAGCCGTCTGGCTGCAACTTTCGCCAGATCGACAGGGTAGTCTGGATACCCTGCTTTCTCTGGGGGTGCGAGGGGCCGAGGGACAAATCATTCCGCTGCGCGAGTTGGTCAGTCGGGTGGACACGGTGCGTGAACAGCCGATTTACCATAAAGACCTGTTACCGGTCGATTATGTGGTCGGAGACATGGCAGGGAAGGTGGACAGTCCACTTTATGGCCTGTTTGACATGCGTTCGCGTATCGTGCAGATACCGACTCCAGGCGGCGGAAAATTGAGAGACGAGTTCATTCATCCTCCCGCAGAGGGCTATCGAAATTACATTCTGAAATGGGACGGGGAATGGCAGGTGACTTACGAAACGTTCCGTGACATGGGCCTGGCCTACGGGGTGGGACTCATCTTGATCTATCTGCTGGTGGTGGCACAGTTTGGCTCCTATTTGACCCCTCTCATCATCATGGCCCCGATTCCGTTGACCCTCATCGGTGTCATGCCGGGGCATGCCTTGTTGGGCGCCCAGTTCACCGCCACCAGCATGATCGGAATGATTGCCCTGGCCGGGATCATCGTGCGTAATTCCATCCTGCTGGTGGACTTCATCAATGTTCAGGTGGCACAGGGTATCCCTTTCAAGGAGGCCGTCGTGCGTTCCGCCATCACTCGTGCCCAACCCATCGTTCTGACCGGGCTGGCTGCCATGATGGGGGCCTTTTTCATTCTCGATGATCCCATTTTCAACGGACTGGCCATCTCCCTGATTTTCGGCATTCTGGTCTCCACCCTTCTGACATTGGTGGTGATCCCCATGCTGTATTACACCGCTTATCATTCTCAACACTCAAACCCATCCAAGGAGGGACCCGGATCATGACCAGCTGGCGCATCGTTCGTATCATTGCAGGCACATTCATTCTTCTTTCACTGGCGCTGGGCAGTCCTGCCAGCCCCTTCTACCAGAGTCCCTGGTGGTTGGTTTTCACCGCTTTCGTGGGGGTCAACCTGCTACAAAGCGGGGTTACCCGATGGTGCCTGATGGAAACCCTACTTCGCAAACTGGGTATCCGGGCCGGGTGCTGATCCCATGAACCCTACGATCCGGCAGCGATTCCTGGGACGATCATGGCTGGTTCTATGGGGGGTATTGTTCCCTCCCTGGAGCGAGGCCAATGATCTTCTCAATGTGTGGCAGGCGGCTCAGCAACATGATCTGGCGTATCAGGCGGCGGCGGCGGGACATCAGGCGGGGGCAACCCAAAAAGACCAGGCCAGCGCACTTTGGCATCCCACTTTGCAAGCCAGCGGGACAGAGGGGCGAATGTCCAGTCAAAGTCAGATCCAGGGCGCCCAATTCAGTGCGCCCGGATTTTTCCCTGCCACCAATAATGCCAACTTCAACACTTCCATCAATGGGGGATTATTGCAGCGCTGGTCCGTACAGGGTCGTCAGCCGCTGATCAGTGGGGATCGACTGGCACAGGGACGGGAACTGGACCTCAAAAGTCAGGTTGCGGAACTGGAATGGGCCAATGCACGTCAGGACCTGATCCTGAGAACCGTGCAGCGGTATTTCGAGGTGGTTTTGGCGCAGGAGACCCTGCGCGTTGCACGTCAGCAAGCTTTGGCCGTGGAACGAGCCCTGGCCGAGGTTCAGCGCAAATTTGAACTGGGCGATGTGCCGGTGACGGATACCCATGAAGCCCTGGCGCGACGGGAAGCCATGAAAGCACAGGTATTGGCCGCCGAGGCGAATTTGCAGATGAAACAACAGGCCCTGGGTGACATGACCGGCATGAATCCGGAAGAATTGATCCTGGCCGTTCCCTACAGCGGTGCGTTACCCACGGCGGGCGCCTCGCTGGATGAGTGGCTCGCGGATGCTTCCAATCATAACCTGCAATGGCAGGAAAAATCTCTGCAGGTCGATATTGCCCGCCAGGAGGCCAAACGGTATGGCGCGTTGTCTTCCTCCTCGGTGGATCTGGTCGGAGAAGTGGACAGCGACCATTTGACTGGAAGTGGCAACTACGGTTCTGCCAGCAATACCCTGCGTACCTCTCTGGTGGGCGTGCAGGTGACCATTCCGTTGTACAGCGGGGGGATGCGCAGTGCCCATCAGGACGAAAAACTCTATTTGGTCCGTCAGGTACAGGCACAAGCGGAGCAGGTCCACCAACTGGTCCTGCTCAGTACCCGGGAAGCCTGGCTGGGCGTCACTACCGGGACGCAAAGGGCGGAAGCCCTGGCGCATGCCATGACGGCCAGTGACGACCGGGTCAACTCCACCCATTTGGGGCAACAGGTGGGTGATCGGAGCACTCTGGATCTGCTCAATGCCCAAAGCGAGGCCGCTTCCACCCGCCTGGCCTGGTTACAGGCCAGGGTCGACGTGCTCATCAACCGTCTGCGTTTGTCGGCCTTGGGCGGGCATCTGGAAGACAGCGATTTGCAAGGGGTCAACGCATTGTTGACCCAGGCGCCGCCTGATTCAAGGTAATTGGCTTGAAAATCGGGAAATTCCGCAGGATCCTCAGGAAGGACCTGGATCGTTTCCCGCGGGGGAAACCCCTTCTTCCAGGTAGCGAGCCAAAAAGGCTCCTTCGTAGCCGGCAGGGAGGGGAAGGCAGACCGTATGTCCACTCCCGGGTGCGACTGTCTGAGGCCTGCGTTCGGAGGAATGTAATTCGGTGACGGGGATATCGAGATTACCGGAAGGGTGGATGATTTCCAGACGATCGCCGACGGAAAAACGGTTGCGGACCGTGATTCGTGCCCATCCGTCCTCTTCGTAACCGATCACGTCTCCTACATACAGACTGCGTTCGGACTCCGAATGGCCGCGCAGGTAGTTCTGGTAGGTCTGGTCGGGGTGCCGTTCATAGAACCCCGCTGTGTAGCCCCGATTGGCCAAACCTTCCAGTTGACGCAGAAGGCCGGGGTCGAGATCGCGTCCCGCCACCGCATCATCGATGGCCTGACGGTAGGTCTGGCAGGTGCGGGCGACATAGTAGGGGGATTTCGTGCGTCCCTCGATTTTGAAGGAATTCACGCCGATCGCCGTCAACTTGGCCACATGTTCCAGAGCACGAAGATCCTTGGAGTTGAGAATATAGGTCCCATGCTCGTCTTCTTCGATGGGCATGAGTTGACCGGGGCGTTCGGCTTCTTCGAGATAGAATTCCCGGGGGGCAACGGAGGGCTGGCAGGCCTGTTCCGGCGTTTCGGACTCTCCCGGTTTCAGGGAATAATTCCAGCGGCAGGAATTGGTACAGGTGCCCTGATTGGGGTCGCGGTGGTTGAAATAGCCCGACAGCAGGCAGCGTCCGGAGTAAGCGATGCACAGGGCCCCATGAATGAAGACCTCCAGTTCCATGTCCGGGCACGCCTGGCGGATCTCGGCGATTTCATCCAGGGATAGTTCGCGGGACAGGATGATGCGCTGGATCCCCACGGAGGCCCAGAAACGGACGCTGGCGTAATTGACGGTGTTGGCCTGGACCGACAGATGGATGGGTTGCTCGGGCCAATGTTCGCGGACCATCAGCATCAGACCGGGGTCGGACATGATCAGCGCATCGGGTTGCAGGGCGATGACCGGGGTCATATCGGCGATGAAGGTGCGGATCTTGGCGTTGTGCGGAATCAGATTGCTGACCAGATAGAATTTTTTTCCCGCGCGGTGGACTCGACGAATGCCCTCTGCCAGATTCTCTTCCTTGCCAAAGTCGTTGTTGCGGACGCGTAGGCTGTAACGGGGTTGGCCTGCGTAGACGGCATCCGCGCCAAAATCGAGGGCGGTCTGCAGCATGGTGAGAGAACCGCAAGGAGCCAGCAGTTCCGGGGAGGGTGAGGGGGCGGTCATGGGCTATGCTCGACGAGAGAAATCAATGGGTGGGAGCAGATCCAGCACTTCTGCGGGGTGCTGGAGATGGGCGCAGGCAGGCCATTCTTCGATGGGGCAAGACCCCGGAGCCAAGTATCCCCAGCCGGCAATCACCCCGCCCATGCCTGCCGCCTGGGCTGCGTTCATGTCGCGTTCATCGTCTCCGACATAGATGAGGTGTGCAGGCTCCAGTTGGAGCCGACGAGCTGCCGCGAACAGAGGGTCGGGCCAGGGTTTGGGATGCGCGCAGGTATCTCCGCTGATGAGACAGCCATGACTGGGGAACAGGCCCAACTGGCTGGTCAGCGGTTGAGTGAAACGTGCGACCTTGTTGGTGACGATGCCCCAGGGCACGTGCCGTTTTTCCAGCGTCTGGAGGAGGGCGGGAATAGGGTCGAAGAGTCGGCTTTCCCGGGCGAGTCGGGCTTCGTACAAGGCCAGGAATTCATCCCGTAATTCTTCGTAGAAGAGGTCTCCGGGTTGAATGTCGAATCCCGCCTGCAGGAGGCCGCGCGCGCCCTGCGAGACATAGCGGCGATAATGCGCCGGACTCAGGGGCGTGCGCTGATAGCGCAGGCACAGTTCATTGAGTGCACCGCCCAGATCCGGGGCCGAATCCACCAGGGTTCCATCCAGATCGAACAGAACCCCCTGGATCAGAGGGACGCTTGACAACACATCAAGTAGTTGACATCAGGGCCGGATCCCAAACGGTACTGACGAGTCATCGGATGATAGTGAACACCTTCGATTTCCCGGACTTCCAGACCGGCCTGGCGCGCCCAACGCGACAGTTCGGAAGGTTTGATGAACCGTCCATATTCGTGAGTTCCACGCGGCAGCAAGCGCAGCAGGTACTCGGCGCCCAGAATGGCGAAGAGGTAGGATTTGAGGTTGCGGTTGAGGGTGGAAAAAAAGACGAACCCCCCGGGTTTGACCAGTTGGGCACAGCCCCGTATGACACTGGCCGGGTCAGGCACATGTTCGAGCATTTCCATGCAGGTGACCACGTCATAAGATCGGACCTCCCGTTGGGCCAGGGTTTCCACCGCGATGGCTTCGTAGGTAAGTGCTATATCGTGTTCCAGCGCATGGAGCCGGGCGACGCCCAGGGGCTTCTCGGCCAGATCGATGCCATGAACCCGTGCGCCCAGACGGGCCATGGATTCGCTCAGGATTCCGCCGCCGCACCCCACGTCCAGCACCCGCTTGTTCGAGAGCGACACCCACTTTCCGATCCACGCCAGACGGTGGGGGTTGAGATCGTGAAGCGGCTTGAACTCGCTTTCCGGATCCCACCAGCGGTGGGCCAGTTGGCTGAATTTGGCAAGTTCTGCCGGGTCGTGGTTGGCGTGGGTGGAAAGGGTCGTCATGGCGGTATTATAAGGCAATCCTGAACCCGATGGGTTATGGTAACATTGAGGGAGTTCGTTGCTGCCCTTTCCATTTTTCCTAGCCTGAACCTTCCCCATGACTGCCTTCGCCAAAGAAACCCTACCTGTCACCCTTGAAGATGAAATGCGTCGTTCCTACCTGGAATACGCTATGAGCGTGATTGTCGGACGGGCTCTGCCGGATGTGCGGGACGGCCTGAAGCCCGTGCATCGGCGCGTACTCTTTGCCATGCATGAATTGTCCAACGATTACAACAAGCCCTATAAAAAATCGGCCCGTATCGTCGGGGACGTGATCGGTAAGTACCACCCCCATGGAGATACTGCGGTCTATGATGCCATCGTGCGCATGGCCCAGGAATTTTCCCTGCGTTATCCGCTCATCGATGGACAGGGAAACTTCGGATCCGTGGATGGAGATAATCCGGCGGCCATGCGTTACACGGAAATCCGCATGGCGCGGATGACCCATGAATTACTGGCGGACATCGATCGTGAAACCGTCGATTTTGGCCCCAATTACGACGGGTCGGAACATGAACCCCTGATTCTGCCTGCCCGTTTTCCCAACCTCCTGGTCAACGGTTCGTCAGGCATCGCGGTGGGTATGGCGACCAATATCCCGCCTCATAACCTCAGGGAGGTGATTCAGGCCTGTCTGGTATTGCTGGCTAATCCTGCCGTCGATATCGAGGATCTGATCGAATTGGTTCCTGCGCCGGATTTTCCGACACGAGCGATCATTTACGGGACGGCCTCGATTCGGCAAGGTTACCTGACCGGGCGCGGACGCGTGCTGATGCGGGCGCGCACCCATGTGGAAGATCTGGAGAGGGGAGGGCGTCAGGCCCTGATCGTGGATGAACTGCCCTATCAGGTCAACAAGGCCAACCTGATCGTGAAAATTGCCGAGTTGGTGCGGGAAAAACGGATAGAAGGGATTTCCGATCTGCGCGACGAATCGGATAAGTCCGGGATGCGGGTGGTCCTCGAACTCAAACGGGGCGAAGTGCCGGAAGTGGTGCTGAACAACCTGTACAAGATGACGTCGCTCCAGGAGTCCTTCGGAATGAACATGGTCGCCCTGGTGGACAACCAGCCGCGCCTGCTCAATCTCAAGCAGTTCCTGGAAGCTTTTTTGCGTCATCGGCGCGAAGTGGTCACGCGTCGTACTTTCTTTGATCTGGGCAAGGCCCGGGATCGGGCGCATATTCTGGAAGGTCTGGCCGTGGCCCTGTCCAACGTGGACGAGATCGTTGCCCTGATTCGTGCTGCCGCTTCCCGTGTGGAAGCCAAGGTGGCTTTGATGGCCCGTCTCTGGCCTTCGGGCCTGGTCCAGGAGATGCTGGCCCGTTCTCCGGAAAATGCATCCCGCCCTGCGGGCATTGGAGAGGAATTTGGCTGGGCCGAGGCGGGTTATCGTTTGTCCGAACTGCAGGCGGTGGCCATTCTCGAGATGCAATTACAGCGCCTGACCGGTCTGGAGCAGGACAAGATTCGTGATGAATATCGCGAGATCATGGACCGGATCGTGGACTTGCTCGACATTCTGGCGAATCCTGAACGCATTACACGCATCATTGCCGAGGAACTGGAGGTCATCCGGACGACCTTCGGGGATGAAAGACGCAGTGAAATCGTGGTCAATGCCGAAGACATCGACATCGAGGATCTGATCACGCCTGAAGAGCGGGTCGTGACCCTGACTCATGGCGGGTATATCAAGTCCCAGCCGGTTGCGGATTATCGTGCGCAGCGGCGAGGCGGGCGGGGGAAACAGGCCACGACCACCAAGGAAGACGATTTCATCGAGCGACTTTTTGTGGCCAACACCCACGACCACATACTCTGTTTCTCGACGCGCGGGCGCGTCTACTGGCTTAGGGTCTACCAGGTTCCTGTGGGGAACCGGACCAGCCGTGGCAAGCCCATCGTGAACCTGCTGCCGCTGGAGGCGGACGAAAAGATCACGGCGGTCCTGCCCGTCAAAACTTTTGACGCGGAACATTATGTATTCATGGCCACCTCCTTTGGGACCGTCAAGAAAACCTCGCTCAGCGACTTTTCCCGTCCCCGGACGGCAGGAATCATCGCCCTTGATCTGGACGCCGAAGATTATCTGGTGGGGGTCGCCATCACGGATGGTCAGCACGATGTGATGCTGTTCTCCGATGAAGGAAAAGCCATTCGTTTTGCGGAGAGCGACGTTCGTCCCATGGGACGTAATGCCCATGGGGTACGCGGCATGCGCCTGCCGGAAGGGAAACGCATCATCGCCCTGCTGGTGGCCGAACATGAGCGGCAGTCCGTCTTGACGGCTACCGAGAACGGCTTTGGAAAACGCACCTCCGTCCTGGAATACACCCGACATGGACGAGGCGGGCAGGGCATCATTGCGATCCAGACTTCCGCCCGCAATGGCAAGGTCGTCAGTGCCGCCCTGGTCGATCCGGAAGAAGAATTGATGCTGATCACGACAGGGGGGGTATTGATCCGGACGCGGGTACAGGAGATCCGAGAAATGGGGCGAGCGACGCAGGGCGTTACCCTGATTGCTCTGGATGAAGGTGAAAAATTGGTCTGTCTGACCCGTGCGGATGAATCGTCTTCAGACGAAACGTTGGACTGAGGTCATGAGGGCATATAATTTTTCAGCGGGCCCTGCCACGCTTCCCACGGAGGTATTGACTCAGGTTCAGGAGGAGTTGCTGGACTGGCGTGGCAAAGGGGTGTCGGTAATGGAACTCAGTCACCGCGGGCCGGAGTTCATGGAAATTCTGGCAACGGCGGAACAGGATCTGCGTTCCTTGCTGTCCATTCCGGACCATTACCGGGTCATTTTCTGTCAGGAAGGGGCGAGTGCCCATTGGGACATGATTCCGCTCAACCTGCTGCAGGGACGTTCCCGGGCGGATTATATTGAAACGGGCTACTGGTCCTATCGCGCCATTGAAGAGGGGCGGCGCTACTGTCAGGTCAACATCGCCGCTTCCAATCGCAGGGATAAATTTTGCGCCCTGCCCGCCCTCGGTGAGTGGCGTCTGGATCCTGGGGCGGCCTATGTTCACTACTGTTCCAATGAAACCATCGATGGTCTGGAATTCAACTGGATTCCGGATGTGGGCAAGGTCCCTCTGGTGGTGGACATGTCGTCCCACTTTTTGTCCCGGCCGGTGCCCGTGGAGCGGTTCGGGATGATTTATGCCGGAGCCCAGAAGAATATCGGCCCCGCTGGCTTGAGTCTGGTCATCATTCGGGATGATTTGTTGCGTTCCCCTGCACCAGGGACCCCGTTTTTGATGGATTACCATGCCCAGGTTCTGGCCAATTCCATGCTCAACACGCCGCCCACCTTTACCATCTGGGTCGCGAGCCTGGTGTTTCAATGGATCAAACGCCAGGGCGGATTGGCGGTCATGGACCGGCAGGCCCGACAAAAATCGGAATTGCTTTATGCGGCACTGGATCGGAGCGATTTTTACCGAACCACCGTCAAACGTGAGGATCGTTCGCGGATGAACATACCGTTTCATTTGCGGGATCCTGTGTTGGACGAGGTTTTTCTGCGCGAAGCCGAGAGCCGGCATCTGCTCCAACTGCGGGGTCATCGCATGTTGGGAGGAATGCGTGCTTCGATTTATAATGCCATGCCGGTGGCAGGGGTGCATGCCCTGGTGGATTTCCTCGAGGAGTTCGAGCGACACTATGGATGATACGGCTCAGCGTCTTAAAACGTTGCGACAGATGATCGATGAAATCGATGACCAGATCCTGTCCCTGTTGAATCAGCGTGCCCAGGCAGCCGGTCAGATCGGCCACCTGAAGACCGGCGTGCTCTATCGTCCCGAGCGGGAAGCCCAGATCCTGCAGCGTCTGATGGATGCCAACAGTGGGCCCTTGCCCGGGGCTTCGGTGGTTTTTTTGTTCCGGGAAATCATGTCGGCCTGTCTGGCCTATGAACGTCCCGTCAGCGTGGCTTGCCTGGGGCCGCAGGGAAGTTTTTCGGAAGCCGCCGTGGTGCGCCATTTCGGTCATGCGGCGCAGCGTCATCACTGTGACTCCCTGGGGGATATCTTTCGGGTCGTGGAAGCGGGTGAAACGGACTTTGCAGTGGTTCCCGTGGAAAATTCCACCGAGGGTACGGTAGGAATCATTCTTGACCAGATGGTGGATACCCCTCTGCAGGCGTGTGGCGAAGTCATGTTGCCGATTCATCACCAGTTGCTGGTGCGCGACGCATCCCTTCAGTTGAGTGAAATCACACAGGTCTATTCCCACAGCCAATCCCTGGCACAATGCCATCACTGGCTGGATGCCCACTTGCCCAGAGCCCAGCGCATTCCCGTGACCAGTAACAGTGAGGCTGCCCGTCTGGTGGGGAACAGTTCCGAGCCGTGGGCGGCGGTTGCCGGTGATCTGGCTGCGGAACCCTATGGGTTGTATCCGGCGGCGCGACATATCGAAGACCAGCCGGACAATACGACCCGCTTTCTGGTGTTTGGGCATTTGGTGGCACAACCCTCGGGAAGAGACAAAACCTCTTTGGTGGTGGGCGTGGAAAACCGTCCCGGGGCCATTCATGCATTGCTCACGCCTTTGGCGGAGGAGGGGGTCAGCATGTCGCGTCTCGAGTCTCGTCCGGCCCGCACCCACCTTTGGTCCTACGTTTTCTATATTGACCTCGAGGGGCACCAGAGCGAAGAGCAGGTGGCCCGTGTCCTTCGGGAAATCAAAAAAAATTCCATTTTTGTCAAAGTGTTGGGATCTTATCCTGCGACGGTGTCGATATGAAGGAATTGAGTTATTGCGATCTGGTGGCGGACCATGTGCGTCATCTGGCTCCCTACCAACCCGGTAAACCCATGGCGGAACTGGAACGGGAATTGGGTTTGACTTCCATCATCAAACTGGCCTCCAACGAAAATCCTCTGGGCCCCAGCCCCCACGCCCTCGAGGCCATCGCTGCGCTGAAAGGGGAATTGGCGCTCTATCCTGATGGCAATGGCTTCGAACTCAAAAATGCCTTGAGTGCGCACTACGCCATCGATCTTGACCATTTCGTTCTGGGTAACGGGTCCAACGATATCCTGGATCTGGTGGCACGCACCTTTCTCGGGCCGGGCACCTCGGCGGTTTATGCCCAATATGGATTTGCCGTTTATCCCATTGCAACCCAGACCATGGGGGCACGGGGCATCGAGGTCCCCGCGCTCCAGTTCGGACATGACCTGCCAGCCATGATTCGGGCCATTGCTCCAGATACCCGGGTCCTGTTCATCGCCAATCCCAACAATCCTACGGGCACCTTCCTGCCCGGCGATGACCTCCGGGCCGGATTGCGCCAGATTCCGTCCGAAGTCGTGGTGGTACTCGACGAAGCCTATACCGAATATTTGTCGGAAGATCAGCGCTACGATCCGGTCGCTTGGTTGGATGAATTTCCGAACCTGCTGGTCTGCCGAACATTTTCTAAGGCCTATGGATTGGCTGGACTGAGAGTGGGCTTCGGGATGGGACATCCCCAATTGATCGCCCTGCTCAACCGGATACGCCAACCTTTCAATGTGTCTGTGCCGGGTTTGCGCGCTGCCAGCGCGGCGTTGGGGGACCGGGAATTTCTGGAACGCACACGGGCCCTGAATGCGCAGGGGCGACGCTTTCTGGAAACCGCCTTTGACTCTCTTGGGTTGTCCTGCCTGCCTTCTTTTGGCAATTTCATGACGGTGGCGGTGGGACAGGGCAGAAAAATCTATGACCAGTTGCTCCGGCAGGGGGTCATCGTTCGCCCCTTGGATGCCTACGGGTTACCCCACCATTTGCGCGTGAGCATCGGCACACAATCCGAGAACCGGCGTTTCGTCGACGCGCTCGCACAATCACTGGCTGTCCGGACTCCGGTCTCGGCCGTGGTCGTGTGAGCGTGGACATGGTCTCCAAAACTCCCCGGCGTCTGGCCATTCTCGGGGTTGGACTGATGGGCGGCTCCTTTGCCCTGGCCCTGCGTCAGGTAGCCCCGCACATGCATATTGCCGGTTACGATCGGGATGAGGTGAATCTGGCGGCCGCCCGAGAATTGGGCGTGATCGATCAGGGCAGCATGGACCTGGCGAGCGTGGTTCGGGAAGCGGACATGGTGCTGATGGCGGTACCGGTGGGGCAGATGCCGGAACTGTTCGAACTCATGGCGCCCCACCTCAATCCGGTGGCCGTGGTGACGGATGTGGGCAGCACCAAAGCCAGTCTGGTGGAAGCTGCACGGAGATCCCTGGGACCGGCCGTGGTCAGGTTCGTTCCGGGGCACCCCATTGCGGGGGCGGAATTGAGTGGCGTACGCGCCGCTCAGGAAGGGCTGTTTCAAGGTCGCACCGTGGTTCTGACACCGCTCGAGGAAACCCTGCCCCATCCCCTGGCCTGGGTGCGGTCCTGCTGGGAAGCGTGCGGTGCCCGGGTGGAATGTCAAACCGTGGCCCGGCATGATGAAATTTTTGGGATCGTCAGCCATTTGCCGCATCTGTTGAGTTATGCGCTCGTTTACGAGATTGCCCGGCGTCCAGATGCGGCCACCCTGTTTCGCTTCGCCGCCAGCGGATTTCGCGACTTTACCCGGATCGCGGGCAGTAATGCGGAAATGTGGCGTGACATCAGCCTGGCCAATCGGGAGGTTCTCAAGGAGGAATTGTCCCATTATCGGGATCAACTCGACCAACTCATGGCATGGCTGGACACCTCAAATGGTGCGGCCCTGGAGGATTTCATGCAACAGGCCCGTACGGCACGACGACAATGGCAGGAAGGATCATGAACGAGGTGAACGGTACCATGCAGGTTTATCATGCTGCGCCTGGGGGGAAGTTGACGGGAACGATTCAGGTTCCGGGCGACAAGTCCATTTCGCACCGAAGCATCATGCTGGGTGCTTTGGCCGAAGGGGTCACGGAGGTCACGGGGTTTCTGGAAGGGGAGGATGCTCTGGCGACCATGAACGTCTTTCGTGCGCTGGGTGTGCGGATCGAAGGACCGGAACAGGGAAAGGTCACCATTCACGGGGTGGGGCTGCATGGCCTCAAGGCTCCCGCCACGGCCCTGGATTGCGGCAATTCGGGCACCTCCATGCGACTTCTGGCGGGCTTGCTGGCTGCCCAGCCCTTTGATTGCACTTTGACGGGGGATGCCAGTCTGAGCCAGCGTCCCATGGCGCGGGTGGCGGATCCGCTGCGTTTGATGGGCGCACGGCTGGATACAGCGGCCGGAGGGCGCCCTCCCCTGAAAATCCACGGGACCCCGGAACTGCACGGTTTGACCTATACACTTCCCATGGCCAGTGCCCAGGTCAAATCAGCCTTGCTTCTGGCAGGTCTGTACGCTCAGGGTGAAACGGTGGTTACCGAGCCCGAGGTCACCCGTGACCATACGGAACGCATGTTCGAAGGTTTCGGGGTGCCCGTCCGACGGGAGGGGCGGACCGTTCGTGTGACGGGCGGCCATGCGTTGCATGCCACGCCCATTGAAGTGCCCGGGGACATTTCTTCGGCTGCCTTCTTTCTGGTGGGGGCTTGCATTGCCCCGGGGTCTGATCTTCGTTTGCAGGGTGTGGGGGTGAATCCTACCCGGACAGGGGTCCTTGATATCCTGCGTCTGATGGGGGCGAATCTGGAGGTCGAGCGTACCTGGATTGCGGGTGGCGAGCCCCTGGCAGATGTGCGGGTGCGTGCCGCCCCCTTGCGGGGTATCACCATTCCTCTCGAACTGGTTCCCCTGGCCATCGATGAATTTCCTGCGTTGTTCATCGCAGCGGCCTGTGCCGAGGGGCGCACTCTATTGAGGGGAGCCGCTGAATTACGGGTCAAGGAAAGCGATCGCATTCAGGTCATGGCAGAGGGCCTGAAGGCATTGGGGGTTTCCGCAGAAGTTCTGCCCGATGGTTTGGTCATCGAAGGGGGGCAAGGGTTTGGGGGGGGCACGGTGGAGAGCCGCGGGGATCATCGGATCGCCATGAGTTTCGCCATGGCGGCATTGCGTGCCGAAGGACCCATCGAAATCCGGGATTGTGCCAATGTGGCGACTTCCTTTCCTGGTTTCGTATCCCTGGCGTGCGCGGTGGGACTGAATCTGACCGCCTCATGATTCCCGTCATCACGATCGATGGACCTTCCGCCTCAGGGAAGGGGACCGTTGCCCAATGCGTGGCCCAACAACTGGGCTTCCACTATCTGGACAGCGGTGCCTTGTACCGGCTGACGGCATTGGCGGCTGCACGTCAGGGATTGGCGGGCGCAAGCGAAGAAGTTGTGGGTCGGCTGGCTGCCCAACTGCCGGTGGCGTTCGTCGGAAACGACATTTACCTGGCAGGGGACGTGGTGACCGAGGCGATCCGAACGGAAGAGTGTGGCCGCCTGGCTTCCCGGCTTTCAGCCTTTCCGGCGGTACGGTCTGCCTTGCTGGAACGACAGCGGGACTTTTTGTGTTTGCCCGGACTGGTTGCCGATGGGCGGGATATGGGGTCTGTGGTATTTCCCCAGGCCTTGCTCAAGGTTTTTTTGACGGCAACGCCGGAAGTACGCGCCCAACGACGATTTAACCAGTTGATCAGTAAAGGAGTTGATGTCATAATGGCGGACGTTGTGCGTGATTTGCGGGACCGTGATGAACGGGATCGCACGCGGGCAGTGGCGCCTCTGGACCCCGCGGGGGCCCTGACTCTCGATACATCAGCGTTAAGTATCGATCAGGCGGTGGCGCAAATTCTGGCCTGGTATTCTGTGAATGCCCGGCATGAGGGGTAGTCGTACAAAGGGTTTTCTTTTCCACGGCGGGTGTTCCGCGCTTCCGGAAAGTGGAGAGGTTGTACGGCTACAAATCCAAATATAAACCCTACGGATGCGGTAGGCTGATCTCAAGGTCCAATGAACATGAACATGACGTCCCAAGTGGAATCCTCCGAAAGTTTTGCCAGTCTCTTTGAAGAAAGTCTGACACACCAGGAAATGCGTTCCGGTGAAGTCATCACGGCTGAAGTGGTGAGCATCGATGCCAATACCGTGGTGGTCAATGCCGGTTTGAAGTCGGAAAGTTTGATCCCCATTGAAGAATTCAAGAATGACCGAGGTGAACTGGAAGTTCAGGTCGGTGATTTCGTCAAGGTCGCCATCGACGCCCTCGAAGACGGTTATGGATCCACTCGCCTCTCCCGCGAGAAGGCCAAACGACTGGCAGCCTGGCTCGATCTCGATGACGCTCTGGCACAAGGCGCCCTGGTTTCGGGGATGGTGACGGGCAAGGTCAAGGGCGGGTTGACGGTGATGGTGAATGGCATTCGTGCCTTTCTGCCAGGATCCCTGGTGGATATTCGTCCCGTCAAGGACACCACCCCTTATGAAGGCAAGGAGATGGAATTCAAGGTCATCAAACTTGACCGTAAACGCAACAATGTGGTGGTTTCCCGCCGTGCCGTGATGGAAGCCTCGCAAGGCGCCGATCGTCAAAGTTTGCTGGATACCCTGAAAGAAGGGTCCATCGTGCGCGGTCTGGTGAAAAACATCACCGACTACGGCGCGTTTGTGGACCTGGGGGGGATCGATGGGTTGCTGCACATCACTGATCTGGCCTGGCGGCGCGTCAAGCATCCTTCCGAGGTGTTGGCGGTGGGAGATGAAGTCGAGGCCAAAGTCCTCAAGTTCGATCAGGAAAAGAACCGGGTTTCCCTGGGACTCAAGCAACTGGGTGAAGACCCCTGGGTTGGCCTGAGCCGTCGTTATCCTGAACGTACCCGTCTGTTTGGGAAGGTAACCAACCTGACCGATTATGGTGCTTTCGTTGAAATCGAACAAGGGATCGAAGGGTTGGTGCACGTATCCGAAATGGACTGGACCAACAAGAATGTTCATCCATCCAAGGTGGTTCAACTGGGCGATGAAGTCGAAGTCATGATTCTGGAAATCGATGAAGAACGCCGGCGGATTTCCCTGGGCATGAAGCAATGTCGTGCCAATCCCTGGGAAGACTTTGCCATGAACCACAACAAGAATGATCGGGTTCGTGGGCAAATCAAGTCGATTACCGATTTTGGCGTGTTCATCGGCTTGCCGGGTGGCATCGATGGACTGGTCCATCTCTCCGACCTGTCCTGGAACCAAACCGGGGAAGAGGCCGTTCATAACTACCGCAAGGGTGATGAAGTCGAAGCCATGGTTTTGTCCATCGACGTGGATCGCGAAAGAATATCTCTTGGAATCAAGCAGTTGTCCGGTGATCCTTTCGGTAATTTCTCAGCATCCAATGACAAGGGAACCCTGGTCAAGGGCAAGGTCAAATCGGTGGATGCCAAGGGTGCCGTGATCGATCTCGGCGACGAGATCGAAGGGTATCTGCGGGCTTCCGAAGTCTCCCGTGAACGGGTGGAAGATCTGCGCAGTCTGCTCAGCGAGGGAGACAGCGTAGAGGCCGTGATTCTCAATGTGGACCGCAAGAATCGTTCCATCAACCTGTCCATCAAGGCGCGTGATGCCGTGGAAGAAAACGCGGCTCTGCAGCGCTTGGCATCAGAAAGCCCGGTCAATGCGGGGACCACCAGTCTGGGTGCCCTGCTGAAGGCCAAATTGTCCAACCCGGACAACGCAAACTGAGGGACGGGACGATATGACCAAATCGGAACTGATCGATCTGCTGGCCAGTCACTATCCACAATTGGTGGCCCGGGACGCGGAGATGGCGGTGAAGACCCTGCTGGACTCCATGGGTCAATGTTTGATGGAAGGGCAGCGTATCGAGATTCGTGGGTTTGGCAGTTTTGGTTTGAATCATCGTCCCGCTCGTCAGGGCAGGAACCCAAAAACCGGAGAAAAGGTGCACGTTCCAGAAAAGTTTGTGCCCCATTTCAAACCGGGCAAGGAATTGCGTGACCGGGTCGATCTCACGGCAAGCACCAAACCAGTGGGTGATTGAGCGCAGAAATCGGACGGTCGTTCCGGCATGTCTGCAAGGCATCGAAGGCGGGGTGAGGGTTAAAATCTTCCATCCCGCTTTTTTTTGGGCTGAAGAAGGGGTGTGAACCATGAACACGTTACGCTGGCTGATCAGAATATTTCTGTTTGTATTGCTCCTGGGGTTTTGCCTCAAGAACATCACGCCTGTGACGGTGAATTTCCTGTTCGGTTTGCAGTGGCATGCCCCCTTGATCATTGTCTTGTTTCTGGCGGTATGCGGCGGGGCTTTGCTGGGATTATTGGCCACGACTCGGGTCTGGTGGCGCTTGCGGCGTGAGCTGGCTCGCTTGCGCCGTTCGGGTTCCTCGACGGAGGGGATTCCACTGCCTTCCGAGCCTCCCCGGGACTGAAGAGCCCTATCGGTTTCCATTCAAAAAAGGTATCATCACCCCCCTATGGATTTTCAAGTTTACTGGTTACTCGCGCTCCCGGTTTTTTTCGGTTTGGGTTGGCTTGCCGCCCGCGTCGATATTCGCCATTTGCTCACCGAGTCGCGGGCATTGCCAGCCTCCTATTTCAAGGGGCTCAACCTGTTGCTCAACGAGCAGCCGGACAAGGCGATTGAATCCTTTATCGAAGTGGCACGAGCGGAGCAACAGACCGTCGAGTTGCAATTTGCGTTGGGGGGGCTGTTTCGCCGGCGCGGTGAAGTGGATCGTGCAACGCGGATGCATCAGAATCTGGTGGAACGTACAGACCTCGGCCCCCAGCAACGGACGGAAGCACTCTATGAACTGGCACTGGATTTTCTCAAGGCGGGGTTGCTGGATCGGGCAGAGCCTTTGTTCGAGAAACTGAAAGACTCCGACTATGAAGAACCAGCACTGCATCATCTGTTGGACATCCACGTCACGGAAAAAGACTGGACCCGGGCCATTCAGGTGGCGCGGGTTCTGGAGCAGAAAACCGGGGAAGACCGACGCGGGGACATGGCCAACTTTTATTGCGAATTGGCGATCCTGGCGCATACCCGCTCCCAGTTCGAGGAAGCCCAGGATTTTCTGAGACAAGCCCTGGAAACGCAGCGCAACTGTGTACGCGCTTATGTGCTGTGGGGGGAATGGGCCTTCAAGGTGGGACAGATCGAGGAAGCTTGTACCCAGTGGCAGGAATTGGAGCAAAGGAACCCGGATTATCTGTTCCTGGTGGCGCGCCCCCTGAGTGACGCATTGCGTCAACTGGGACGGGTCAACGAGGCCGTGACTTTGATGCAGGGATGGATGGAACGTTATCCCAATCTCGACCTGCTGAGCCTGGCGTTTCAGTTGACCCTGGAAGTTCGCGGGGTGGAAGAGGCCTTGCGTCTGGTGCGTGCGGAATTGGAACGTCGCCCCACGCTGGGAAATCTGGACCGCTTTCTGGAGGCCCAATTGGTGGGTGTGGCGCCCGAATTGCGGGCCGAGGTTCAACGCATGCGTGATATCGTGCATGGACATTATGAGCGGCTCGCGTTCTACCAATGCCGCCACTGCGGATTCAAGGCCCGCACCTTCCATTGGCATTGCCCCGCCTGCGGTAACTGGGACTCCTATCCGCCCCGCCGTCAGGTCGAAACCGAAGGCGGCGCTGCCCCCCGTTAATCCAAGGACAATGGTATGAATTCTCCCCTGATTCTGGCGCTGGACTTCTCCACGGAACGCGAGGTCTGGACCCTGGTGGATCAACTGGAGCCCGGGATTTGCCGGCTCAAGGTGGGCAAGGAATTATTTACGGCCTGCGGCCCATCCCTGGTGCGTGCCCTGGTCGCACGGGGGTTCGATGTTTTTCTGGACCTCAAGTATCACGATATTCCCCATACGGTGGCCCAGGCCTGTCGGGCTGCTGCAGATCTGGGGGTGTGGATGGTGGATGTCCATGCCAGTGGGGGAGGGGCCATGCTGGAAGCGGCAAGGCACGCTCTCGAACCTTATCCCCGCCGCCCTCTGTTGATTGCCATCACGATCCTGACCAGTCTTCAGGACGACGATCTGGTGGCATTGGGATTCGGTTGCCCTGTGACCGAGGCCGTGCAACGCCTGGCCCGCTTGGCGGAGGTCCACGGTCTGGATGGCGTGGTCTGTTCGGCTCGGGAAGCGCCTCTTCTGCGTTCTCAGGTCGCTGCTTCCTTTCGCCTGGTTACCCCGGGCATTCGATTGCCTGAGGACGAGCGAGACGATCAGAAACGGGTGGTTACCCCTGTCAAGGCGCTGCAGGATGGCTCTGATTATCTGGTGGTCGGTCGTTCCATTACCCGCAGCGAGGATCCCATGAAGGCCTTGGCACAATTCAATTCCCTGATTTCAGGGGCAAGGAGCACAGTATGAAAATTTCCGTGATCGGCACAGGATACGTGGGATTGGTCAGTGGCGCGTGTCTGGCCGAGATGGGGAATCATGTCCTGTGTCTGGACGTGGATCCGCGCAAGATCGAGATTTTGCGTGCGGGCAGCATTCCCATCTACGAACCTGGCCTGGAAGTCATGGTTCAACGCAATGTGGCGGCAGGGCGGTTATCCTTCACGACGGATGTCCGGAAAAGCGTGGAATATGGATTGATTCAGTTCATTGCCGTGGGCACCCCGCCGGATGAAGATGGTTCGGCAGATCTTTCCCACGTGGTGGCGGCTGCCCGCACCATCGGTCAATACATGAATGGTCGCAAAGTCGTGGTGGATAAGTCCACGGTGCCGGTTGGCACGGCAGAAAAGGTCAGCACCGCCATTGCGGAGGAGTTGGGCCGGCGCGGCGTGGAGATTCCCTATTGCGTGGTTTCCAATCCGGAATTCCTCAAGGAAGGGGCTGCAGTGGAAGATTTCATGCGCCCCGACCGGATTGTGGTGGGGGCCGATGATGCCTTTGGTATCGAGACCATGCGCGCGCTTTACGCCCCCTTCCAGCGCAATCATGACAAATTGATCCTGATGGATGTCAAATCCGCCGAATTGACCAAATATGCGGCCAATGCCATGCTGGCCACGCGTATTTCCTTCATGAACGAACTGGCCCTGCTGGCCGAGCGTCTGGGTGCGGACATTGAGCGGGTCCGCCAGGGAATAGGCTCTGATCCGCGCATTGGTTACCAGTTTCTCTATCCGGGCTGCGGTTACGGGGGCTCCTGTTTTCCCAAGGATGTGCAGGCGCTGCAACGGACGGCCACGGAAAATGGTCTGGACCTGCGCATCCTGGAAGCGGTGGAAACCGTCAACGAGCGTCAGAAAGCGGTGTTGCTGGACAAGATCGAGGCCCATTTCGGGGAAGATCTGGAAGGAAAATGCTTTGCCCTGTGGGGACTGGCCTTCAAACCCAATACCGACGACATGCGGGAAGCGCCTGCGCGGGTCCTGATCGAGGGACTGCTGCAGCGGGGGGCGACCCTGCGGGCCTTCGATCCGGTAGCCATGGAAGAAGCCCGTCATATTTTCGGGCAGCGTGCGGGCCTGTCCTTTGTGGAGAGCGCTGAAGAGGCCGTGGAAGGGGCCGATGCGCTGGTGGTGGTAACGGAATGGCAGGTTTTTCGCAGTCCGGACTTCGAGTACATGGCTCGATCTTTGCGTGCCCAGGTCATTTTTGATGGACGCAACCTGTACGAGCCTCATCTGGTCAGGGCAGCGGGTCTTACCTATCATGGTATCGGGAGGTTGTGAATGCGTCCCTTCCCCTCCTTTCATGAGCTTTCCCAGCGGCGGGTCCTGGTGGTGGGGGATGTCATGCTGGACCGCTACTGGTTTGGAGAGGTCAACCGCATTTCTCCCGAAGCCCCTGTTCCTGTGGTGTTGGTGGAAAAAGCCGAAGAACGCCCCGGCGGCGCGGCCAACGTGGCGCGGGGCGTGGCCGCTCTGGGTGCCCAGTGTGAATTGCTCGCGGTGACCGGAGAAGATGAGGCCGCCCAGCATCTGGAAGCATTGCTGGCACAGGAGGGGGTGGTTTCCCGCCTGCATCGCGATCCTTCCATTGCCACCACGGTCAAGCTGCGCGTCATGGGGCGTCAGCAGCAGTTATTGCGCATCGACTTTGAAACGTTGCCGCGCCAGGAAACCCTGCTCAATAAGTTGACGGATTTTGGAGACTGTCTCAAACGAGCCGATGTGGTCATTCTGTCGGATTATGGAAAGGGCGCCCTGAAACACGTGGCTTCCATGATCAACCAATGCCGAAAAGCGGGAAAACCGGTACTGGTGGATCCCAAAGGAGAAAATTATCGGCATTATCGCGGGGCGACCTTGCTGACCCCCAACCGCACCGAGTTTCGCCAGGTGGCCGGGCCCTGGCACGATGACCAGCAACTGGCCGAAAAAGCACAGACCTTGCGTACGGAACTGGAGTTGGACGCGCTTCTGGTGACCCGCAGCGAGGAAGGGATGACCCTCTATCAGGCTCAGGGGGTGACCCATGAACCCACGGTGGCACGGGAAGTGTATGACGTCAGTGGGGCAGGAGATACGGTGATTGCCACTCTGGGCGTACTGACCGCCCAGGGCATGTCCCTGCCGATGGCCGTGCGTTGGGCCAATCGGGCAGCGGGGATTGCGGTATCCAAGTTGGGTACCGCGGTCGTTACTCATCATGAACTGGAGAATATGTCATGGTAATGGTCATCACCGGCGCAGCCGGTTTCATTGGATCCAATCTGGTCAAGGCACTCAATCAGCGCGGTGAGACATCGATCCTTGCGGTGGACAATCTGGAGACGCCGGGGAAATTCCTCAATCTGGCGGATTGCATCGTGGCCGATTACATGGACAAACGAGAATTCATCGAGCAGGTGGAAGCCGATGCGCTGGATTTCGAGATCGAAGCAGTGCTGCATCAGGGGGCCTGTTCGGATACGATGGAGCATGATGGCCGGTATATGATGGACAATAACTTCCGTTTCTCCCGGTCGCTCTTCCATTTTTGTCAGGCGCGCGAGATTCCCCTGATCTATGCCTCCTCGGCTGCCGTGTATGGCGATAGCACAGTTTTTCGTGAACATCCGGCCTGTGAACGACCCCTCAATGTCTATGGTTATTCGAAATTGGCGTTCGACCAGTTTCTGCGCCCCTATCTGGCCCGTGATGAGTTGAACGCCCCTTGCGTTGGCCTGCGTTATTTCAACGTGTACGGGGACCGCGAGCAACATAAGGAACGCATGGCTTCGGTGGCGTACCATTTCTTTCATCAATACCGCGCCCACGGACGCATCCAGCTGTTCGAAGGATGCGATGGCTATGCCCATGGGGAACAACGGCGCGATTTCATTTCGGTGGAGGACGTGGTTCGCGTCAATCTGTGGCTGCTGGATCATCCCGAAGTCTCGGGGATATTCAATGTGGGCACAGGGCGCAGTCGTCCTTTCAACCAGGTGGCTGTGGCGACCATCAATGCCTTGCGCCAGAATGAACCGGCGTTGACCCTGGAGGAGATGATCGGGCAGAAACTCATCGAATATATTGCGTTTCCCGATGCATTGAAGGGTAAATACCAAAGTTACACTGAAGCAGACATGAGCCAACTTCGCAATGTGGGCTATCACGCGCCTTTTCTCGATGTGGATGAAGGCGTTGCCCGATACATGGCCGCCTTGAAGGGACGTTACCCGGCGTGACGGGAAAGCGGTTCAGGTCTCCCGTATTCCATCCCAAAGGAGAACTGCCGTGCAACCGAAAATACGACTCTTTCGCCTTTTCCCCACCCTGCTTTGGGTGTTTTTTCTGTGGACGTCAGGGGGGGTTGCCTGGGCTCTGGTGGACCTCAATTCCGCCAGCGAAACTCAACTTCGGACGGTCAAGGGCATCGGGCATACCCGTGCCCAGGCTATTCTGACCTGGCGCGCCCATAACGGCGCCTTTCACTCCGCCGCCGATCTGCGCAAGGTGAAAGGATTCGGGGAAAAAACCATCGCCAAGGTGGGGCCCCATCTCTCCATTCAGGGACAACCGCTGATGAGGGCACCCAAACAGGGTCCGATGGCCGCTCACCCCTAGTTTTCAAGGCAGCAGTATAATGGACCCTTTACGCATCAAGGTGGCGAGGGTCATGGACGAGAAAACCATTGAATCTTGTATCGGAGAGACCCCTCTGGTTCGATTGCAACGCCTCCCAGGGCTGACCCGGAACCGGGTGTATGCCAAGGTGGAGGGCAATAATCCGGCGGGCTCAGTCAAGGACCGTCCAGCCCTGTCCATGATCCGTCATGCCGAGGAACGTGGACAGATCAAGCCGGGGGATACCCTGATCGAAGCCACCAGTGGTAACACGGGCATTGCCCTGGCGTTTGCCGCCTCCTTGCGCGGCTATCGCATGATTTTGATCATGCCGGAACAACTCAGTATCGAACGACGACAGACCATGCGTGCCCTGGGTGCTGAAATCCTGCTGGTCCCCAAGTCGGGGGGGATGGAGGCGGCGCGCGATCTGGCAGAACAGATGGCCAGGGCAGGCGAGGGAGTCATTCTCGATCAGTTCAATAATCCCGACAATCCCCGGGCCCATTATGAAACCACCGGACCGGAAATCTGGCGCGATACGCAGGGGACGATTACCCACTTCGTGGCAACCATGGGGACCACAGGGACGATCATGGGGGTTTCCCGTTACCTCAAGGAACAGAATCCCCGGATTCAGATCATCGGCGTGCAGCCGGCGGATGGCGCCAACGTTCCGGGAATCCGGAAATGGCCGGAAAACTATTTGCCGAGGATTTACGAGCCCCAGCGCGTCGATCGCATTCTGGAAGTCACTCAGAAGGATGCGGAAGAGACCATGCGCCACCTGGCACGGGAAGAAGGCATTTTTGCAGGGGTTTCCTCGGGCGGTGGGTGCTGGGGCGCCCTGCAGATTTGCCGGGAAGTGGAGGATGCTGTCATCGTTCACATCGTCTGTGATCGGGGAGACCGGTATCTGTCTACCGGAGTGTACGCCGCCTGATCCAAAAAGAACGGGGGCCCGGTTGTTGTTGTAGGGTCCCCCGTTGATCCCCCTCCTCGGTGTAGCAACGGCGAAATGTCTAGTCCAGCAGCGCGGTAACCGCTTCCTTCTCGCTGCTCAGTTCCCGGCAGGTTTCCTGTATCAGGGACTTGCTCCGGGGGCTGAGTTCAATCCCCTGAACGATTTCATAGCGCCCTTCACGGCAAGTGACGGGCATGCCGCACATCAGCCCTTCTGGAATGCCATAACTGCCATCGGAGAGAACGCCCATGGTGACCCAGTCATCTGCGGGCGTTCCCCGAATCCAGTCGCGCATGTGACTGAGCGCAGCATTGGCTGCAGAGGCTGCAGAGGACAGTCCGCGCGCCTCGATAACCGCTGCGCCCCTCTTCTGGATGGTGGGGACGAAGATCTGCTCGACCCACTGAGGGTCCTGAAAAATATCGGTCAGGGGCGAACCGTTGACAAGAACCTGAGAGACGTCAGGGAATTGGGTGGTCGAGTGATTGCCCCAGACGGTCATCCGGTGCAGGTCGTGAACCGGGTGACCGATTCTGAGCGCCAGTTGGGTCAGGGCCCGGTTATGGTCGAGGCGCATCATGCTGGTGAAATTGTGCGGATCGAGGTCATGGGCATGGTGACAGGCAATCAAGCCATTGGTGTTGGCGGGATTTCCCACCACGAGGACCTTGACCGTGCGCTGGGCAACCTCGCTCAGGGCTTTTCCCTGGGCCTTGAAAATCCCCCCGTTGATCTCCAGAAGATCCCGTCGTTCCATTCCTTTGGAACGGGGACGACTGCCGATCAGAAAGGCGATATCACAGTCCCGGAAAGCCACCCTGGGGTCCGTGCTGGCAGACATGTCCGACAGCAGGGGAAAGGCGCAATCCTCCAGTTCCATGAGAACTCCCTTCATGACCTGTTCGGCCGCAGGGATGTCGAGCAAGTTCAGGATCACGGGTTGGTCCGGACCCAACAAATCCCCGCAGGCGATCCGGAATAGCAGGCTGTAACAAATTTGCCCACCGGCTCCGGTAATGGCAATGCGAAGGGGTTTTTTCATAGAAGGCTCCACAAAGTTCACGCCGGGGTGAGCAACTGTCTCAGAACAAAGGGCAGTATGCCCCCGTGGCGATAATAATCCACTTCTACCGGGGTATCAATGCGCAGGAGCAAAGGGCAGGTGGTTTGGCTGCCGTCGCGCCGATGAATGGTCAGGGAAACTTTCTGTTGTGGTAGCAGGGGTCCTGTTCCCGTTTCCAGGTCGAAAGTTTCGTCGCCGTTCAGTTCCAGGGTGTTCAGGTCGTCGCCAGGTAAAAACTGGCAGGGTAACACGCCCATTCCCACCAGGTTGCTGCGATGGATGCGTTCAAAACTTTGGGCGATCACGGCTCGCACACCGAGAAGACGAGTGCCTTTGGCCGCCCAATCCCGTGAAGAGCCGGTACCGTATTCTTCCCCGGCAAAAATGACGGTGGGGGTGCCCTCTGCCTGGTAGCGCATGGCAACCTCATACAGGGAACCCGCTTCCCCGCTGGGGATGTGGCGTGAAACGCCGCCTTCGGTGCCGGGCAGAAGCAGATTGCGCAGACGAACATTGGCAAAGGTTCCGCGCATCATGATTTCATGGTGTCCCCGACGGGATCCATAACTGTTGAAATCGGCCGGAACGATACCCTGCGCCTGCAAATAGCGGCCCGCCGGGGAGGCTGGTTTGATGGATCCGGCAGGACTGATGTGGTCCGTCGTGATGGAATCTCCGAAGAAGGCCAGGGCATAGGCTGCGCGAATGGGCGCTGGAGGGGTTGCCGTCAGGGAGAAATCCGCAAAAAATGGGGGCTCGGCGATATAGGTGGAGGGTTCCCAGCCATAGGTCGTGCCCGTGGGTGCGGCGATTCCGTTCCAGAGCGGATGATCCTGGGTGAAATCGGCATAACGCTGGCGGTAGTCCTCGGGAGAAAGAGACTCCAGGGCACGGGCGATTTCACTGGGGCTGGGCCAGAGATCCCGCAGATAGACGGGCCGTCCCTCGGTATCCTGTCCCAGGGGTTCGTGGGCAAAGTCGATGGTGATCCGCCCTGCCAGGGCAAAGGCGACCACCAGGGGAGGGCTCATGAGGAAATTGGCGCGCAGGTTGGGATGGATGCGCGCTTCGAAATTCCGGTTACCGGACAGCACGGCGCAGCCGATCAAAGGCTGTTCAGCAAGGAAGGTTTCGATGGGTTCGGGGAGAGGGCCGGTATTGCCGATACAGGTCGTGCAGCCGTAACCCACCAGACGGAATCCCAGGGCGTCCAGCGCCTCCTGAAGGCCCGCACGTCGCAGATAATCCGTGACTACACGTGATCCCGGGGCCAGGGACGTCTTGATCCAGGGGGCCACCTTGAGTCCGCGCGCCACTGCCTTTTGGGCCAGAAGTCCGGCAGCCAGCAAAACTCCGGGATTGGAGGTATTGGTACAGGAAGTGATGGCAGCCAGCAAAACGGATCCATCCTTCAGGGTGATTTCAGGGTGCCCCTCGGGGTGAAGGTCATGCAGAGGTTCGGTCCTGCCATACCCACCTGCGGTGATCGGGGTCTGGAGAAGGGCTTCAAAGGCGGGTTTGATCCAGTTCAGAGGCACCCGATCCTGAGGGCGGCGAGGGCCTGCGATGGAGGCTTCCACTTGGCCCAGATCGAGGCTCAGGGTTGTACTGTACACACAGTCGCCCAATCGAGGCATTCCGTATAACCCCTGGGCCTTCCAGTAGATTTCGAGCGCGGCAATTTCCTCTTCGCTGCGCCCTGTTGCACGGAAATAGCGCAGGGTTTCGTCGTCCACCGGAAAAAACCCCAGGGTTGCGCCGTATTCCGGGGCCATATTGGCCAGGGTTGCCCGGTCGGGCAGGCTGAGGGAGGCGGCGCCTGCCCCAAAAAATTCCACGAATTTGCCCACGACCTTGGCCTTGCGCAGCATTTCCGTGAGGGTCAGGACCAGGTCGGTGGCGGTGACACCAGCCGGCAACTGCCCCGTCAGGTGCACACCCACGACATCCGGGGTCAAAAAGTAGAGGGGTTGTCCGAGCATGGCGGCTTCTGCCTCGATGCCGCCCACCCCCCATCCCACCACGCCTATCCCGTTGATCATGGTGGTATGGGAATCCGTGCCCACCAGGGTGTCGGGATAGGCTACGGTTCCCTTGTGCTGAACGCCGCGCGCCAGATATTCCAGATTGACCTGATGAACGATTCCGATGCCCGGGGGAACGACCTGGAAGGTTTTGAAGGCCTGCATCCCCCACTTCATGAAACGGTAACGTTCCTGGTTGCGCTGGAATTCCAGGGCCATGTTGTCCTGAAGTGCCGTGGGCGTATTGAAGAAATCCACCTGCACGGAGTGGTCTACCACCAGTTGCACGGGGACCAGAGGTTCGATTGCCTGTGGATCGTAACCAAGACGCCGTGCCGTCGAGCGCATGGCGGCCAGGTCGGCCAGGAGAGGAACCCCGGTGAAGTCCTGCAGAATGACTCGTGCCACCTTGAAGGGAATCTCTTCCGTACGTTCCGCATTGGGTTGCCAGCGGGCCAGTGCTTCGATGTGGGCGCGCGTGACCTGCTGCCCATCTTCATTGCGCAGAAGCGACTCCAGAATGATGCGCAGGGATACCGGCAGGCGGCGGATGTCAGGAAGACCGGCTTCGGTCAGGGCCGTCAGGGCGTAATATTGGTCGCGGGAACCCGGAAGGGGACGAAGCGCACGGAAAGAGTCGTGGGACATGGTCAATCTCTCTTGAATCAAGTGGATGCCGGGGCATCCTAGGGGGGGTTCCGGGGGATGTCAAGTGTTATATGCCCGTGGCCATGCACAGGCAAGTTTCGCTGACCCGCTGGAATCCCATGAAAGGCAAGGTATACTACGATCTTAGGCTCTTCCTTACCAGGATGATCGTTCATGAAGACCCAGCGCCCGAAGAATCTCGATTTGCGTACCATTCAGTTACCCCTTCCGGGGGTCGTGTCGATCCTGCACCGGGTGAGCGGGGTGATCCTGTTTCTGATGGGGATCCCCCTCTTCCTTTATTTTCTGGAGCACGGACTTCATCCGGAACGCGTCGGGGAACTGGGGTTTTTTCCTCGTCTCCTTCTGGTGCCACTGATCTGGGCCTTTTTGCATCATTTTTGTGCGGGTGTCCGTTTCCTGCTGCTGGATATTCACCTCGGCCTGGACAAGGCGCAGGCCCGTCGCTCCAGTCTGTGGGTGCTGGGTATCAGCGGTTTTCTGACCTTGATCGTGGAGGTGCTGGCATGGTGAAGAGAATCGTGGTGGGGGCCCACTATGGTCTCAGGGACTGGCTGGTACAGCGGATCACCGCCGTGATCATGGGGGGATATACCCTCATGGCACTTTTATGGGTGGTCCTGGCGCATCCGGCGGACCGCCAGGAGTGGGCGGCTCTGCTGCATGAACGCCCCGTACGGATTGCCACCTTTCTGTTCGTCCTGGCCTTGTGCTGGCATGCCTGGATCGGCTTGCGCGATATTTTCATGGACTATATCCAGCCCGTCGGGCTGCGTCTGACCCTGCAGGTGGGCGTGATTCTGACCTTACTGGCAGAGGTACTGTGGTCTGCCGAGATTTTATGGGGTTAAACATGGGGTTGAACAAGCAGGATTTCGATGTGGTCATCGTGGGCGGCGGGGGGTCCGGGCTGCGGGCTGCCCTCCAGCTTTCGGAGGCGGGGCATGCCGTGGCCGTCTTTTCCAAGGTCTTCCCGACCCGTTCGCATACCGTGGCGGCCCAGGGCGGCATCAGCGCGTCCCTGGGAAACATGCAGGAGGATCACTGGCTTTGGCACATGTACGACACCATCAAGGGGTCGGATTACCTGGGGGACCAGGATGCCATCGAGTTCATGTGCCGCAAGGCGCCAGAACTGGTCTATGAACTGGAACATTTCGGCATGCCCTTCGACCGGAATCCCGACGGCACCATTTATCAGCGCCCCTTCGGCGGTCATACCCAGAATTTCGGCCAGAATTCCGTCCAACGTGCCTGTGCTGCGGCTGACCGGACGGGACATGCCTTGCTGCATACGTTGTACCAGCGGAATATTCGGGAACAATGCCAATTTTTTGTGGAATGGATGGCGATCGATCTGATTCGTGACAGGGAAGGGGCCGTGGTCGGATTGGTGGCGCTCGAAATGGAAACCGGCGAAGTCGTCCTTTTCCAGTCGAAGGCCGTTATTTTGGCCACGGGAGGAGCCGGGCGAATCTATCATTCCAGTACCAATGCCTACATCAATACCGGGGATGGTCTTGGGATGGCGGCACGGGCCGGAATCCCGCTGGAAGATATGGAGTTCTGGCAGTTTCACCCCACCGGAGTGGCCGGCGCCGGAATCCTGATCACGGAAGGCGTGCGCGGAGAGGGGGGAATCCTGCTGAATTCCCTGGGGGAACGTTTTATGGAACGGTATGCCCCCACCATGAAGGATCTGGCCAGTCGGGATGTGGTTTCCCGCGCCATGGACCAGGAAATCAAGGAAGGTCGGGGGGTGGGCCCGGAAAAAGACCACGTTCTGCTGAAACTGGACCATCTGGGCGAAGAAGTCATTCACAAGCGTCTGCCGGGGATTCGCGAAATTGCGCTCAAGTTTGCTTCGGTGGACCCGGTTCGGGAGCCGATCCCCGTCCTTCCTACCTGCCATTATCAGATGGGGGGGATTCCCACCAACTACTACGGACAGGTGGTGGTCCCCCGTGGACAGAAAATGGCTGAACCTGTCCCGGGGCTCTATGCCATTGGAGAATGTGCCTGTGTGTCCGTGCATGGGGCCAATCGGCTGGGGACCAATTCCCTGCTGGACCTGCTGGTATTCGGTAAATCTGCCGGAGATCATGTCAGTGCCTGGCTCAAAACGCATCCTGAAGCGCGGGATCTGCCGCGCGGGGCTGAAGAACCGGCCCTGGCTCGTCTGGCTGCCCTGGAAAGCACGGAAGCCGGGGAATCCGTGGCCGTGTTGGGGGCGGAAATGCGCCGGCTGGTCCAGCACCATGCCAGCGTCTTTCGGACGGGGGAACTCCTGCAGGAAGGTGTGTCAAAAATTCGCGTGTTGGCCGAACGGGCGCATCACCTGCGCATCGAAGACAAAAGTCGGATATTCAATACGGCTCGGGTAGAGGCGCTGGAACTGCAGAACCTGATGATCGTGGCCGAAGCCACCCTGGTATCGGCAGCCGCCCGCGAAGAAAGTCGGGGGGCGCATGCGCGCGAGGATTATCCGGAGAGGGACGACCGGCAGTGGCTGAAGCACAGCCTGTGGTATCTGGAAGGCAGTCGAATGGCTTACAAACCGGTCAATCTGCAACCCCTGACGGTGGAATCCTTTGAACCAAAAGTGCGGGTTTATTAGTCGTGTCGTTTGAGGACCTGTCATGAAGTTCAGCATTTATCGTTATAACCCGGAAAAGGACGAGCGTCCTTACATGCAGGACTATGAAGTTGCCCTGCAGCCGACGGACCGCATGTTGCTGGATGCCATACTGCGCATCAAGGCCCAGGATGACTCGCTGGGACTGCGCAAGTCCTGTCGTGAGGGCGTATGCGGTTCGGATGGCATGAACATCAATGGGCGCAATGGGTTGGCCTGTATCACGCCCCTCCAGGGGCTGACCGAGCCGGTCGTATTGCGTCCCCTCCCGGGACTTCCGGTGATCCGGGATCTGATCGTGGATATGGGACAATTTTTCAAGCAATACCATTCGGTCAAACCCTATCTGGAAACCACCTCGCCCCCGCCCCGGAAGGAACGCCTCCAATCTCCCGAGGATCGTGAGGAACTGGATGGTTTGTACGAGTGCATCCTCTGTGCCTGTTGCAGCACTGCCTGCCCTTCCTTCTGGTGGAACCCGGACAAGTTTCTGGGTCCTGCCGCCCTCCTGCAGGCCTACCGATTCATCGCGGATACCCGTGACGAGGCTACCCGGGAACGGCTGGATGATCTGGACGATCCCTATCGGCTCTTCCGGTGTCATACCATCATGAACTGTGTCGAAGTTTGTCCCAAGGGACTCAATCCCACGGCAGCCATTGGCAAAATCAAGGGAATGATGGTCAAACGGATGGTATGAGATGACGATGGTTCGGGAACAGGGGATTCCTTCTTCGGAGCGTATGCTCGAGCGCCTGCGCTGGCGCAGTCGACGGGGTCTGCTCGAAATGGATCTGCTGTTGCAGCGTTTTCTGGAACGTCATCTGGGTACACTGACTCCCGGTGAACTGGCACGATATGGCGAGGTGCTTCAACTGGACGACAACGGCCTGCTCGACCGGGTGCTGGGTAGAATTCCTTGTGAACCTGAGTGGGTAGCCCTTCTCGAAAAAATTGGCGATACCTGATTAAATACATTATTATTGCTGGAGAGTATTATGAATAAACAAGGAAAAATCTTATTGACCTATGAGGGTCAACAGATCGAGTTGCCGGTTTATGCCAGCGCCCTCGGACCTGCAGTGATCGATATTCGAACCCTGGCTCAGCAACTCGGCCTGTTTACCTACGACCCCGGGTTTCTGGCCACGGCCAGTTGCCAGTCCGCCATCACCTTCATCGATGGCGATGCGGGTTTGTTGTACTACCGCGGTTATCCCATCGAACAGTTGGCGGAACATTCGGATTTCATGGAAGTTTGCTACCTGTTGCTGAATGGCGAATTGCCCACGGCACAGGAAAAGGAGACCTTTGAGGCCAGCATTCGTCGCCATACCATGGTCCATGATCAATTGCATAATTTTTTCAAGGGGTTCCGTCGTGATGCTCATCCCATGGCCGTGATGGTGGGGGTCGTGGGCGCACTCTCTGCCTTCTATTACGACGCCCTCAAGATCACCAATGCAGAACATCGGGCCATTTCGGCCACGCGCCTGCTGGCCAAGGTACCCACTATCGCCGCCATGTGCTACCGTTACAACAAGGGATTGCCCTTCATGTATCCCCGCAACGATTTGAGTTACGCGGCCAACTTTCTGTACATGATGTTTGCCACCCCCTGTGAGGAATATGTGCCCAATCCGGTTCTGGTGCGCGCTTTCGATCGCATTTTGACGCTCCATGCCGACCATGAGCAGAATGCTTCCACCTCTACCGTACGCCTGGCAGGGTCCAGCGGTGCCAACCCCTTTGCCTGCATCGCTGCGGGCATTGCGGCTCTGTGGGGACCGGCGCACGGGGGAGCGAACGAAGCCGTTCTGAAACAACTGGAAGAGATCGGCGACGTTTCCCAGGTCGGCAAATATATTGCCCGCGCCAAGGACAAGAATGACTCCTTCCGTCTCATGGGCTTTGGTCATCGAGTCTACAAACACATGGACCCGCGTGCCGGAGTGATGCGTCGGACCTGCCACGAGGTATTGACCGAATTGGGCCTGCATGATGACCCCCTGTTCAAGTTGGCCCTGGAATTGGAACGGATTGCCCTGGAAGACGAATATTTCATCACCAAGAAACTCTATCCCAATGTGGATTTTTACTCCGGCATCGTCCTTCGGGCGCTGGGCATTCCCACCAGCATGTTTACTGCCGTCTTTGCCATGGGCCGAACGGTGGGCTGGATCACCCAGTGGAACGAAATGATCAGCGATCCCGAGCAGAAGATCGGGCGTCCCCGCCAACTGTACATCGGGCCTGAGCAGCGCGACTGGGTACCGCTCGATGCACGGGGTCATTGAGACTGCACGGGAGACTGGGGCATGAGTCAAAAAGAGGCGGAAGGCACGGCGCGGTCCTGGATCGAATCTCAATACGATCTATGGCGGAAAACTCCAGAGCAGGTGGATGCGCACTGGCAGGCGTATTTCACGGCACTGGAGCAGGGCGCTCCAGGCACCCGGCGCGAGGAAGGGGTACCGGGGCAGGTGGCCGTGCTGCGCCTCATCAACGCTTACCGTTTCCTGGGGCATCGGGTTGCCCATCTCGATCCTCTCGAACGCCATCCTTTGCCTGACGTTCCCGAGTTGACCCTGGACCATCACGGGCTGGCCGACACGGACGGGTTCATGACCTTCGAAACCGGATCCCTGGTGGGCCCCCCTCAGGCACCACTGGACGACATCCTGACGCGCCTGCAACGGACCTATTGCGGCACGGTGGGCGTGGAGTACATGTATCTGACGGATACGGCACAGAAGCGCTGGATTCAACAGCGTGTGGAGAATTCGCCCGAAACGCCGGAGTTACAGGAACAGCGCATGCTGTTGGCCCATCTGAGTGCTGCAGAAACCCTGGAACGCTATCTGCATACCCGGTTCGTGGGGCAGAAACGATTTTCCCTGGAAGGTGGGGAATCGCTCATTCCCTGTCTCAACACCCTGATCCGCGAGGGCCGTGCCCAGGGGGTCGAGGAGATCGTCATCGGGATGGCCCATCGCGGTCGCCTCAACGTGCTGGTCAATTGTTTGGGACGATTGCCGCGCGACCTGTTCCGGGAATTTGAAGGAGTCCATGAGGCCGGCTTGACCTCGGGCGATGTGAAGTACCATCAGGGCTTCTCTTCCGATGTGGAAACACCGGCGGGATCGGTGCATGTCGCGCTGGCTTTCAATCCGTCCCATCTGGAAATTGTGGACCCGGTGGTGGAGGGGTCGGTGCGGGCACGTCAGGATCGCCGGGAAGATGCGCAGGGGCTGAGGGTTCTCCCCGTCCTGATTCATGGGGATGCTGCCCTGTCCGGCCAGGGCGTGGTCATGGAGACGCTGGCCTTGTCTCAAACCCGTGGGTTCAGTACCGGGGGAACCCTTCACATCGTCATCAACAATCAGATCGGATTCACCACCTCGGACCCCCGCGATACCCGTTCCAGCACCTATTGTACCGATCTGGCCAAAATGACGGAAACCCCGGTTTTCCACGTCAATGGCGATGATCCTGAAGCCGTATTGCGCATGTTGCGGATTGCCTTGGACTATCGCACCACCTTTCACCGCGATGTGATGGTGGATATCGTCTGCTACCGCCGTCTCGGTCATAACGAGCAGGATGAACCGATGGTGACGCAGCCCTGGATGTACCGAAAAATACAGGCGTTGCCCACCACGCGCCAGCGCTACGCCACGTATCTGATCCAGTCGGGCCGTCTGACTCAGGAAGAGGCGGATGCCATGATCGAAGACTATCGAAGCGCCCTCGATCGAGGCGAATTGCCCGAGTCCATCGTTCGACTTGCTCCCCAGGTGCCCTATGTTCATGCGGCCCAATGGACACCGTATCGCCAGGTCGATTGGCGTACGCCAGCGGATACCACCCTTTCGCGTGAACGCCTGGCCCAACTGACGGAACGTCTGACCTCGATTCCCGAGGGGTTCGAACTGCATCCCACGGTGCGCCGGGTGGTGGACCATCGGCGTCAGATGGGTGAAGGAAAACTGGCGGTGGATTGGGGAATGGGCGAGTCCCTGGCCTACGCTTCCCTGGTGGAAGAAGGCTATGGCGTACGCCTGTCGGGACAGGATTGCGGGCGTGGCACCTTTTCTCACCGCCATGCCGTCTGGCATGACCAGAACCGCCAGCGTTGGGACGCGGGCATCCATGTCCCCTTGCAGCATATCAGTCCCACCCAGGCGCCCTTTACGGTGATCGATTCCATTCTTTCGGAAGAAGCCGTACTGGGGTTCGAATATGGTTACGCCTCGGCCCAGCCCCGCTACCTCGTCCTTTGGGAAGCTCAGTTTGGCGACTTTGCCAATGGCGCCCAGGTGGTCATCGATCAGTTCATCAGTTCGGCCGAGGCCAAATGGGGGCGGCTCTGTGGCCTGACACTGCTGTTGCCCCATGGTTATGAGGGGCAAGGTCCGGAACATTCTTCGGCGCGGGTGGAGCGCTACCTGCAACTCTGTGCCGATTACAACCTGCAGGTGTGCGTCCCCAGTACGGCAGCCCAGATTTTTCATCTGTTGCGACGCCAGATGCTGCGCCCCCTGCGCAAGCCCCTCATCGTCATTACCCCTAAAAGCCTGCTGCGCCGCAAGGAAGCCAGCAGCCCTCTGGAAGAATTCACGACGGGCGGGTTTCAGCCCATTCTTGCCGAAGCGGCGGAGACCCTCGATCCTGCGGTCGTACAGCGGGTCGTGGTGTGTTCCGGAAAGGTTTATTACGATCTGGTGGCGGAACGCGGACAACGGCAGATAGAGAACATCGTCCTGCTGCGCCTGGAACAACTCTATCCCTTTCCTCATGAGGAATTTGCCGCCCAAATCGCCCGCTATCCGGCTGCCCGATCTGTGCTCTGGTGCCAGGAAGAACCGGGCAATCAGGGGGCCTGGCACCGCATCCAGCATTATCTGGTGCGTCACCTGCGCCCGGACCAGCATTTGAGTTATGCTTTACGTCCCTCGTCGGCTGCGCCTGCCGTGGGTTATCTCAACCTGCACGAAGAACAGCGCCGGGCGTTCCTCGAGGCCGCCCTGACCCTGTGACCATAGAGGTGTGACCATGTCCCTGGAAGTCAAAGTTCCTCCCTTGGCCGAATCCATTACGGAAGCCAGCGTCCTCGTCTGGCATGTGTCCGAGGGGGCCCCGGTGCAACGGGATCAAAAGTTGGTGGATATCGAAACCGACAAGGTCGTGCTGGAGGTTCCGGCACCGCGCTCGGGCGTGCTCCAGAAGATTCTCAAGGGGGTGGGCGAGAAGGTTCAATCCCAGGAGGTTCTGGCCCTTCTGGAAGAGGGGCAGGACCCCGGGCCGCCTTCTCCCGCAACCGTGTCGGACGCTCCGGTGTTGGCCATGCCGGCGGCCAGCAAGATTTTGCGGGAACAGGGACGGGAGCCGTCCGCGGAAAAGGGAAGTGGGCGAGGCGGGCGTCTTCTGAAGGAAGATGTCGTCCCGGCCCCAAACGCCGGACGGGAAGAACAGGCCATCGTCGAAACACCTTCTCCCCCCCTGTCTGGAACACCGCGTCAGGAGCACAGAACCCCACTCTCACCCTTGCGTCGGCGAGTGGCCGAGCGTCTTATGGCATCACAGTCAGGTACAGCCACACTGACCACGTTCAACGAAGTGGATATGTCGGCAGTTCTGGCTTTGCGTCAACGCTACAAGGATTCTTTTGAAAAGAAGCACGGCATTCGTCTGGGCCTCATGTCATTTTTTGTCAAGGCGGTGGTTTCCGCACTTCAGCGTTATCCGGTGCTCAATGCGCGCATCGAGGGTGAGGATTGGGTGACGCCCGGGTTCATCGATATTGGCGTGGCAATCGGCAGCAAGCGCGGCCTCTTGGTTCCGGTCCTGCGCGATGCCCAGCGCCTGAGCATGGCTGACATCGAACGTCAGATTGCGGATTTCTCCCAACGGGCCGATGCCGGACATATTGCGTTGGAGGAACTGTCGGGGGGAACCTTTTCCATCACCAATGGCGGGGTCTTTGGTTCCATGCTCTCCACGCCCATTCTCAATCCCCCCCAGTCCGCGATTCTGGGCATCCATGCCACACGTGACCGACCTGTGGTGGTGGCGGGGGAAATCGTGATTCGCCCCATGAATTATCTCGCCTTGTCCTATGACCATCGTCTCATCGATGGGCGTGAGGCAGTCTTGGGACTGGTGGCGATGAAGGAAGGACTGGAAGACCCCGTACGGTGGCTTCTTGATTTATAAAAAACATTAGATATCTCATGCAATCATTTGATCTGGTGGTTATTGGTGCGGGACCTGGCGGGTACATGGCGGCCTTGCGGGCCGCCCAGTTGGGGTTACGGGTGGCCTGTGTCGATGAGGGGGTCGATGCGCAACAGCGTCCCAGTCCGGGCGGGACCTGTTTGAACGTCGGGTGCATTCCTTCCAAGGCATTGCTGGAATCCTCTGCCCTGTATGCCCGGATCACCGGGGAAGCGGCCGGGCATGGCATCGATGTCGGTTCCGTCCAACTGGACGTGGCGCGTATGCAGGCACGCAAGGAAAAGATCGTGCGACAGTTGACTGCCGGGGTTGGTTATCTCCTCAAGAAAAATGGGGTGTCTTTCATGCCGGGACGCGCCAGTTTCAAGGGAAAAGAGGGTGAGCAGATCCATCTGACCGTTCATCGCGAGGGGCAGGAAACGGCGGACGTCGCTGCTGCTCAGGTGATCATTGCGACCGGCTCGGTCCCTCGCGCTCTGGAGGGCGTGCCCTTCGATCGGGAACGGATTCTTGACAGTACGGGTGGCCTGGCGTTGACCTCGGTACCCCGCCGGTTGGTGATCGTGGGAGCGGGAGTCATCGGGCTCGAATTGGGGAGCGTGTGGCGACGCCTGGGCAGTTCGGTCACCCTGCTGGAAACCCAGGAGACTTTTCTTCCTGGCGCAGATCAGGAGGTGGCACAGCAGGCCCTGAAAATCCTGACCCAGTCCGGCCTCAGATTCGAGTTTGGAATTCATCTGGAAGCGGTTGAAAAAACAAAAGAATCACTGGTTCTGACGTATACGCGCGGGGAGGAATCCCTGCAACTTGACGCAGACGTTCTGATACTCGCGGTGGGGCGCTGTCCCAATACCGCAGGATTGGACCTGGAACGGGTAGGGCTGGTACCCGATGCGCAGGGTCGCATTCCTGTGGATGCCCATTGCCGAACGCCGGTAGCGGGCGTGTGGGCGATTGGCGATGTGGTACGGGGCCCCATGTTGGCCCATAAGGCGGAAGAAGAGGGCGTGGCCGTGGCCGAGCGTCTGGCGGGTCAGTTGCCCGAGGTGAATCTGGCCCATATTCCTGCAGTCATCTACACCGAGCCCGAATTGGCCTGGGTCGGATGGACCGAGGAAGCCGCCCAGGCAGCGGGGCGGGCTGTGCGTATCGGGCGTTTTCCTTTTCAGGCCAATGGTCGTGCCAAAGTGCGCGGGGCTCTCCAGGGCCTGGTCAAGGTCATTGCCTGCGCCGCCACGGACCGCATCCTGGGAGTTCATATCCTGGGCCCCGAGGCTTCCGAATTGATCGCCGAAGCCGTGGTCGCTCTTGAATTTCAGGCCTCCAGCGAAGATCTGGCGCGCATCGTCCATGCCCATCCTTCCCTCAGTGAAGCCCTGCGCGAAGCCTGTCTGGGCGTGGACGGGCGCACGCTCAACCTGTGAGTTTTCCTGTGCACGGTCCCCTCCAATGGTACCAGTCGTTTCAGACCCGCCCGGATTACCGAACCGACACGCTTCAATGGCCGGTGGTGGAAAAGTTGCAGGCTCTATACGATGCCCTGGTGGAATTCAAGGAATACCGCCAGACCCTGCTGGCCCGCACCTTCGGCAACCGGCGCCCCCCGCGCGGAATCTACCTGTACGGGGCGGTGGGCAGAGGTAAGACCGTCCTCCTGGACGCTTTTTTTTCTACCTTGCCCTATCAACGCAAGAAAAGGTTGCACTTCCATGAATTCATGGCACAAGTGCATGAGCGACTCAATCAGTTGCAAGGTCAGGAAGACCCACTCCGGCGGGTGGCGGCGGAATGGGTCGTGGAAACCCGGATCCTCTGCTTCGATGAGTTTCAGGTCAGCGACATCGCCGACGCCATGATCCTGCAGCGCCTGCTGGAAACGCTGATCGAATGGGGGGCCGTGTTGGTCCTGACTTCGAACCATGCACCTGAAGACCTGTATCCCAACGGATTGCAACGGGAACGTTTTTTCCCCACCATCGCCTTGATCCGTGAACATCTCGACGTGATTGAACTGAAGGGGGACCAGGACCATCGCCAGGATGAGGCAGGGACCTCGCCCCATTACCTGTACCCCCTGGATGTCGCGACGCACAGCCGTTTCGAAGCGCATTTCCGGCAGTGTTGTCCCCATCCCGAAACGCGGGCCTACCTGCGCCTCATGGAGCGTATCGTTCCGGTGCGGGGGCTCTGCGAACGTACGGTCTGGTTCGACTTTGGCGTGCTTTGCGGGTCTGCCCGGTCCCAACGGGATTACCTGGAACTGGTTGCAGACTTCGACACCCTGTATGTGTCCGATGTTCCCCTGCTGACGGATAAAATGCGCGATGCCGCCCAGCGTCTGGTCTGGCTGGTGGACGTGTGTTACGACAAGGGCGTAACGATGATGGTATCAGCCGCGCTGCCGCCAGCCGAACTGTATCCCGACGGCATGAAAAGCGGCGACTTCCGGCGTACCGTCAGTCGCCTGCAGGAAATGCAGGGGGCTGACTGGCCAAAACTCAGGTGGGGAGAATGATGGCGTCGGCTTCGATTTCCACCAGCATCTCGGGATCGATCAGGCGTCTGACTTCCACCAGAGTGGTGGCCGGACGAATTTCGCCAAAATATTTGCCGTGGGCACGGGCAATTTTCTCCCACTGGTCGATCTGGGTGACGAAAATGCGCGTGCGGACCACATGAGCCAATTCGGCCCCGGCACGTTTCAAGGCCTGTTCAAGGTTGGCCAGCGCCTGCAAGGTCTGGGCTTCGGGATCCTCGGGTCCCACCAGGCGTCCATCGGCACCGGTTCCGGTCGTGCCGGAAACGAAGACTTGGGCACCAACCTTGACGGCACGGGAATAGCCAATGATGGGCTCCCAGGTGGAACCGCTGGAAATATTTTCTCGGGCCATGGAATTATCCTTCATAATCTGATCAAAAAAATGACGCGGCATTGTACCGCACTCTGAATCAATCGCTCTGGATACGGTCATGAATATTTCCCCCTCCTTGCTGGTCGACAAGAAGTCCCTGCGCCATTGGGCATTACAGCAACGCGCCCAGATTCCGCCTGCCCAACGCGAACGACGCAGTTTCGGCTTGCACCGCCTGCTCCAGGAGCATCCACGTTTCCAGGCGGCTCAGGTCCTTCTGCTGTACGGATCGATGGGCTCGGAACCGAATACCTGGCCCCTTCTGCGCGCGACCCTCAAACAGGGGCGGTCCCTGGTATTGCCGCGTATCGACCGTGACGCCCTGAACCTCTACCGGGTTCGGGATCTGGACACCGAGCTGGGTCCCCCCGGTCTCTGGGGCCTGCGGGAACCCCTTCCGCACCTCTGTGATCCCGTGCGCCCGGAGACACTCGATTTCATCCTGGTTCCCGGCTTGCTTTTCGATGTGCAGGGAGGTCGCCTGGGATATGGCGGCGGGTTTTATGACCGTCTGTTGCCTGAAGCCACCCGCGCCTGGCGTCTGGCCATGGCTTTTCACGAGCAATGTGTGGGGGTGGTTCCAAGGGAGCCCCATGATCTGCCCGTCCACGAAGTTTTGAATGACAAGGGGACGTTTTTCGTGACAACGGAACATCCATGAGCGGAGCAGAGGACGCGGCTCTGGAGCGTGTTTCCAAGGTGATGGCCGCGCGTGGCCTGTGTTCCCGGCGTGAAGCGGATCAGTGGATTCTTCAGGGCTGGGTGCTTCTGGACGGGAAAAAGATCCTGGAGTTGGGCACGAAAATGATGCCCCACCAGATCCTGACCGTGGCACCCGCTGCGCAACGCGCGCAGCGTCAATGGGCGACGGTGCTATTGCACAAACCCATCGGCGTGGTGTCGGGACAGGCGGAAGAGGGGTATCGTCCGGCGGTGCAACTGGTGACTGCCGAAAATCGCTGGCGTGAAGATCCGGCAAAGGGAGGGTGGACCCCAGTTCTGACCCGTGGCCTGGCCCCGGCAGGAAGACTGGACATCGATTCCACGGGGTTGCTGGTCCTGACCCAGGATGGTCGTGTGGCACGGACGCTCATCGGGGCAGATTCCACGGTGGAGAAGGAATATCTGGTACGCGTATCGGGACATTTGTCTGCCCAGGGGTTGAAACTCCTCAACCACGGATTGTCCCTCGATGGTCGGGCACTGCGTCCCGCCCAGGTCGATTGGCAGAATTCCGATCAGTTACGATTTATTCTGAAGGAAGGGCGTAAACGCCAGATTCGGCGCATGTGTGAATTGGTGGGGTTGAGGGTCACCGGTCTGAAGCGGGTACGGATTGGAAACGTGCGCCTGGGGGCATTGCCTTTGGGACAATGGCGTCTGCTTGGGGAAGAAGAACATTTCTGATGAGGACACTGACATGAATTATATCCCTCCGTTGAATGACATGGCCTTCGTGGTCAAGGAGTTGTTGGGACTCGAACCCCTGGCTGCCCTTCCGGGCGGCGAAGGGGCGGAAGCCGAGTTATTCGATGCCGTGCTGGCAGAATCGGCACGTCTGACCCAGGAAGTGCTGGTGCCCCTGAATCCCGTGGGCGATCACGAGCCTGCCCGTCTCGATGAGGGAAAAGTGATCACGCCACGGGGATTCAAGGCCGCTTACGAACAATTTCTGGCGGGTGGCTGGAATGGTCTGACGGCCCCTGCGGATTTTGGCGGCCAGGGTCTGCCCTCCATTTTTGCCGCGCCTCTGGAAGAAATGTGGCATGGGGCCAACATGGCCTTCACGCTGGGGCCCCTGTTGACCCGTGGGGCCGTGGAAGCCATCGATTACGCGGGAACGGCGGCTCAGAAAGCGCGTTATCTGCCCAATCTGATCACGGGGCGCTGGATGGGGACCATGAACCTCACTGAACCTCAGGCCGGGTCGGATCTGGGGGCTTTGCGTACGCATGCCGCGCCTGCCGGGGACGGGAGCTACCGCCTCACAGGCCAGAAAATTTTCATCACCTACGGGGATCAGGACTGGACGGAGAACATCATTCACCTGGTTCTGGCTCGTCTGCCCGATGCGCCTGCCGGCGTGCGTGGCCTGTCGCTCTTCATCGTGCCGAAGATCCTCCTGAATGACCAGGGAAACCTCGCTGAGCCCAATCAGGTGCGCACCGTTTCCCTCGAGCATAAACTGGGGATTCACGGCAGTCCCACCTGCATGCTCAGTTATGGGGATGAAGGGGGCGCCTGGGGAGAATTGCTGGGAGAACCCCACCGTGGCCTGGAGTTGATGTTCGTCATGATGAATGCGGCGCGTTTCTCCGTGGGCGTGCAGGGATTGGCCATTGGCGATCGGGCCTGCCAGGGGGCTCTGGAATATGCCCGCACGCGTATTCAAGGCTTGCCGGTAGGGGAAAACCAACTGCAACCCATCGTTCATCATCCCGATGTACTGCGCATGCTGGCAGAAATGGAGGCGCGTCTGCAGGCAGGGCGTACCCTGGCCTATTATGCGGGCTGGATGATCGACCAGGCGCACCTTGAAACCGACCCCCAGCGTAAGGCCCGGGCGCAGCGTCGTTCCGATCTGCTGACTCCTCTGGTGAAAGGGCATTGTACGGAATTGGGGGTCTGGGCCAGCAATGTGGCCTTGCAGGTTTTTGGCGGGATGGGCTTCATCGAGGAGACGGGGGCTGCCCAGCATTACCGGGATGCCCGGATCACCACCATCTACGAAGGTACTACGGGAATTCAGGCCAATGATCTGGTGGGGCGCAAACTCTGGCGTGACCAGGGATTGGCTGTGCGCGAACTCCTCGAAGAAATTTCTGCGACCCTGAAAGAACTTCAGGAGGAGGGGAAAGTCGGGGCGACGGTGCTTCAGGCGCTGGCAGAAGTACTGAAATTGACGGTACAGGCGACCGAACGGCTGTTGCGCCAGGGCGCGACAGATCCGCGCTGGGGGCTGGGCGTGGCGGTTCCTTATCTGCATCTGCTCAGTTATTGCGTGAGCGCCTGGTGGATGGCGCGCAGCGCACGGGTTGCGGCCTGGGGCAGGGGGGGATTACCTGCCGAATTCTATCGATACAAGCAGAATGTCGTATCATTCTACGCTGCTCATGTCTTGCCCCAGGCTCTGGTACTGGCCCGCCAAATCGAGGCGCCTGGGGATCTGCTTGAGTCCCTGCGTTCCAGCATGGCGGGGGATGGAACGGTAATACATTGAGGAATATGATGAAAAAATTGCTTTATCAGTTGGATACGGACCTTCTGCCGTCCGTTTTCGACAACGTGGTTGCCCATGATGGGGGTGCCGATCAAGTGATTCCCTACGCCGGAATCACGCCCGACAATGTTGGTCCCCTGGTGGAAGGGGCAATTTTTACCCGTGCACCCAGGGATAAAAAAAATACGGCCATCTTCGTGGGCGGGAGTGATCTGGTGGCTGGAGAATCCCTTCTGGCAGCCATCCAGAATAAATTTTTTGGCAAGTTCCGGGTTTCCCTGATGCTCGACAGCAATGGCGCCAATACGACGGCAGCGGCCTGCGTGGCATGGCTGACCCAAGGTCGTTCGGTTGTGGGTAAACAGGCGATCGTGCTGGGAGGGACGGGTCCGGTGGGACAACGGGTTGCCGTCATGTTGGGGCGGGCTGGCGCCGAAGTGACTGTGACGGGCCGTCAACTGGAGCGAACCCGGCAGGTTTGTGCGCAACTCAACCAGCGTTTCGGATTGACGGTGGCTGCGCTGGCGGCTCCCGATCTGGAAAGCCGTGGACAAAGCATTCAGGGCAAGGAAATCGTGGTATCCACTGGTGCCTCCGGTGTGACCATGCTGGAGGAAACCCAGTGGGCGCAGGCAACCGGGCTGGAATTGATCGCCGATGCCAATGCTTCGCCGCCCGTGGGCATCGGTGGGATTGATAGGGCAGACCGGGCCACCCTTCGTCACGGCGTCCTCTGTTTTGGCCCTCTGGGCTTCGGAGCCCTCAAGTTGGCCCTGCATCGGGAATGCATCGGACGCCTGTTCGACAGCAATGATCTGGTGCTGGATGCGGAAGCGATTTTTGAGCGGGCCCGCACCTTGCTGGCCGCTTCCCTTTAAGAACTTTATTTCTCGCACGCGCGGGAAGCACCGATTTCAGGAGTGATGATGACGACACAATCCATTGCGGATTTTTTGGAAGAATTGGCCAGTGCAACGCCGACCCCTGGGGGGGGCGGTGCCGCAGCCTTGATGGGCGCCATGGGCGCCGGTTTGATCGCCATGGTGGCCCAGGTCACGGTGGGCAAAAAAGGGCAGGATACGCAGTTTCCGGAAATGGAACGGCAAATCGGGGAGGCGGATGCGCTGCGCCGGGAGTTTACGACCATGATCAGCGCTGATGCGGCGGCTTTCGATGGGCTGATGAGCGCTTTCAAGTTGCCCAAGGACAGCGTGGAAGCCATCGATCGTCGTGCAGCCATCATCCAGCAGGGGTATCAGGCCGCCACGGAAGTCCCCCTGTCCTGCATTCGCGCCTGTTTGCGCGGCCTTGCCCTGGCGCGCCGTTCGGCCGAGCAGGGGCATCGCAATGTGCTCAGCGACAGTGGGGTGGCGGTTCACGCGCTGCTGGCAGCACTTCGAAGTGCCATTCTCAATGTCCAGATCAACGTGCCGGCCATCAAGGATCAGGCTTTCGTCGATGCTGCCCTGAATGAGGTCCGGGCGGCAGAGGAGGAGGCCGGTGCCAGCGCGGGGATGACCTTGGCTGTGGTCATGGCCCGTCTGTCCTAGAGGTTGGGGTATTGAGGGCCGCTTCCGCCTTCGGGAGGAACCCAGCGGATGTTCTGTTGGGGGTCCTTGATATCACAGGTCTTGCAGTGGATGCAGTTGGCCGCATTGATTTGCAGGTGTCGTTCCGGCGTGCCTGAGTTCACGATCTCGTAAACGCCTGCAGGACAATAGCGGGTTTCCGGCGAGCGATAGATTTCCCAGTTGACGGTGAGGGCTTTTTTCGGGTCAGCCAGAATCAGGTGATCCGGTTGGGTTTCTTCGTGGGTGGTTTGCGCCAGAAATACCGAAGAGGGTCGATCGAAGGTCAGTTTGCCATCGGGTTTGGGGTAGGGTATGGGGGTACAGGCGCTGGCGGCGCGCAGGGTCTGATGATCGGCGTGGGCGTGAGAAAGCGTCCAGGGCGCCCGGCCACGCCAGACCCAGGTGTCCAGGGCCGCATGAATCAGGCCGGGGATCAGCCCCCAGCGGAAACCGGGGCGCAGGTTGCGTACGGCTTTCAGTTCCTGGCCGACCCAGGAAGTGCGCAAGGCGGGTTCGAAAAGGGTGCATTCCGTTCGTTGCGGGCGGTCATTCAGATGTTCGTAAAGGGATTCTGCGGCGATCATTCCTGATTTGAGCGCGGTGTGACTCCCCTTGATTTTGCCGACATTGAGAAACCCTGCGCTGTCTCCGATCAGAATCCCGCCCGGGAAACTGAGACGGGGAATGGACTGCCATCCCCCTTCGTTGAGCGCGCGGGCTCCATAGGCCATCCGCCGCCCTCCCTTGAACAGGCCGCGCAAGGCCGGGTGGGTTTTAAAGCGCTGGAATTCTTCGAAAGGATCGAGGTAGGGATTCGTGTAATCCAGTCCGACCACGAACCCAACGGACACCCGCCGGTCATCCAGATGATAGATCCAGGACCCGCCGTAGGTATGGGAGTCCAGCGGCCAACCGACCGTATGGGTGACCTGTCCGGGGTGGTGCAGGGGCGAGTCCACTTCCCAGATTTCCTTGAGTCCCAGACCATAGGTTTGGGGTTGGGCGTCCGCAGACAAGGAAAAACGTTCGTTCAACTGACGTGCCAGAGATCCCCGGCAACCTTCTGCAATCACGGTCTGGCGGGCTCGCAACTCCATCCCAGGCTGAAAGCGGGCACTGGGTTGACCATTCCTGAGTCGCCCCACATCGCCCGTCAATACCCCCTGAACTTCCCCCTCGGAGCCCAGCAATAGGTCCGTGGCTGCAAATCCGGGGTAGATTTCCACGCCCATGGCTTCGGCCTGGAGGGCCAGCCATTTGCACACCTCCCCCAAACTGACGATATAGTTGCCCGCATTATGGAGTTGCGGTGGCGTGGGAAGACGGCAGGCACGGCGTTCGGACAGCAATAAAAACCGGTCTTCCGTGACAGCGGTGATCAGGGGGGCACCGCGCTGTTTCCAGTCGGGAAAAAGTTCGCTGAGGGCGCGGGGCTCCATGACGGCACCGGAAAGGATATGGGCGCCCACTTCGGCACCTTTTTCCAGGACGCATACGGAAAGTTCCTGGCCCCGGGTCCGGGAAAGTTGCTTCAGGCGAATGGCACAGCCCAACCCGGCCGGGCCCGCGCCCACAACGACCACGTCATACGTTAAACTGTCTCTTTGGGTCATGGATCATGGCAGAGGAATCAAAGTGGGTAATTATACCCACACTTGGGGAACCAATTGGATGAGGAAATGGTCCACGAATGACAGGACATGAAACCACAACAAGGAAGATGCCATGCCCCCCCGAACCTCTGCGCGTGTGTTATCCCTGGCTGCCCACCCGGTCGAGTGGCCCCCGCTAGGGGCACCTGAGGCTCAGGAGACCGTGGCTTTGGCCCCCAACCCCACAGAGCGGGAAATCGACCAGCAGTTGGTGGAAAGGGCACAGCGTGGGGATAAACTGGCTTTTGAATTATTGGTCATCAAGTATCAACGCAAGTTGCTTCGTCTGGTGGGAAGATTGGTTCGTGATCCGGCCGAAGCCGAGGATGTGACCCAGGATGCCTTTATCAAGGCTTACCGCGCATTGGGTTCCTTTCGTGGAGATTCGGCTTTCTATACCTGGCTTTACCGTATCGGCGTCAATACCGCAAAAAATCATCTCATGAATCAGGGGCGCCGCATGCCCACCTCCATCGGCGTGGAAGAAGCCGAATACATTGAAGGCAACGATCTCCTTCAGGACATGAATACCCCGGAGGCGGAGTTGTTGAGTCGCGAGATCGCACGCACCGTCAACGACAGTATGGACGACCTCCCGGAAGAGTTGAAAACAGCCATTCGCTTGAGAGAAATCGAAGGGCTGTCCTACGAAGACATTGCAACCGTGATGAATTGTCCGATTGGAACGGTGCGTTCCCGCATATTCCGGGCCCGGGAAGCCATTTCGCATAAATTGAAACCCTTGTTGGAGGTTTTGGGGAGCAAAAGATGGTAATGGAAGATATGGAACTGGAGCGCCTGTCGGCGGCCATGGATGGTGAACTGGACGATGAGAAACTGCCCCGCTTGCTGGGGGGGTGCCGTCATGATCCAGCCTTGCAGGAATCGTGGTACGCCTTCCATTTGATCGGCGAGACCCTGCGTGACCCCCAGTTGCCCCCGGTACGTCTGCACAGTCGGATAGCCCAGGCGCTCAAGGAGGAACCGACGGTGCTGGTGCCCAAGTCCCCCGTGGGCTCCGCGCCGCTGGATGGAGCAACGCAGCGTCGCTGGCTGGCCATGGCTGCCGCCATTGCCGTCGTGGTTTTGACCACGGCCTTGCTCCGGCCCAGTTTGCCCGCCAACCCGGTTATTGCCCAAAACGGACAAAGTACGCCTGCCTCGGTTGAAAACAGTGTTTCCGACAGGGATATCCAGACCTTTGTCGCATTGCATCGCCAGGGTTCTCCCTTGTCCGAGTTTCAAACTGTCGATTACACGCCACAAACGATTGCTCAACGATAGTGGGTTCGGGAAGAGCGGTTTCTCAATCATGAAGGCATTTGGCAAGGGGATCATTCCCGTCATTGGATTGCTGGTCAGCGGGGTGGCGCAGGCCGGATCCGAGCCCGTTGGCGACCCGCTTTCCCTGCTCAGTCAGTTGAGTCATGCCGCCCATGATCAATCCTACAGCGGTACCTACGTGGTTCAGCGGGGCAGTGAAATGGAGTCGTCCAGAATCGTGCATGCCCATATTCACGGAGAGGAACTGACCCGCGTCGAGGTGCTGGATGGGCGTCCCCGGGAAATCATCCGGGATGGCAAGGAAACCCGCTGCTATTATCCGGTACAACACAAGATTCGCATCGAGAAAGGTTATACCCGACATCTCTTTCCCGCCCTGATAGAAGTTCCCTATGAGCAATATCTCCGGTTTTATGACATTTCCCGGGTGGGGATGAATCGCGTGGCAGGCCGTGAGTGTCAGCGCATCCTGCTCAGGGCACGGGATCGCCAGCGCTTCGATCACGAGTTCTGTGCGGACGTGGACACGGATCTGATTCTCAAGGCAGTGACCTACGATCAACACCATGACCCTCTGGAAACCTTGCTCTTTACCGAAGTCTCCGAGGATGATCACGCATCGCCGGAACTCCTGAAATCCACCTATCCGGATTCGGCTCAATGGAAAAAGGTTTTTTTCCCTCCTCCCGTGGCGGACCATCTGCCCTATCAGTGGCGCATTCCGGCCCTGCCTTCGGGCTTCAGTCAAATACTGCAGATGTCCATCCAGACATCAGCGGTGCCGGGCGCGCCCTTCGAGCATCTCGTGTTTTCCGATGGATTGTCTTCCTTTTCCATCTTCATCAGGCCATTGCAAGGGGAAGACTTTCACCCGTTTCAGGCCCGACTTCAATCCAGTGCGCTCAGTTACTATTCCGGGACAGTTGGGCAACATCGCATCGTAGTGGTAGGGGAAGTGCCTCAAGAGGTCGTCACTGCCATTGGACAATCCATGACCATAACGGAGGAAGCACATTGATGAAACGATTGTTACTGATCGGACTACTGGTGTTGAGTACGGGACTGGCGCAGGCTGAAAATCTGCCTGACTTTACGGACATCGTGGATCATGAATCCAATACGGTGGTCAATATCAGTGCCGTTACCAAGGCACATCCCGAAGAAGAGGGCAACTCGAGGGTTCCCGAACACGACCCCATGCTCGAGTTTTTTCGAAACTTCGGGATACCCGTGCCTGAAATGGGGCCCCAGGGGCCAGGGATGGAATCCAGTTCCATGGGGTCTGGTTTCATCATTCGTCCGGATGGTTACATCCTGACCAACGGTCACGTAGTTCAGGGCGCAGATGAAGTGACCGTCAAACTGCTCGACAAACGTGAATTCAAGGCCAAAGTCATCGGCATCGATCCCAAGACCGATGTGGCCCTGCTCAAGATCAACGCCACTGGTTTGCCCACGGTCAAAATCGGGGATCCCGCCAAAGCCAGGGTGGGCGAGTGGGTGGTGGCGATCGGTGCGCCCTTCGGTTTCGAGAGTACCGTGACCAAGGGCATCATCAGTGCCAAGGGACGGTCTCTGCCCCAAGAAACCCTGGTCCCGTTCATTCAGACCGACGTGCCCATCAACCCCGGTAATTCAGGGGGGCCGCTCTTCGATATGAAGGGTGAGGTGATTGGTATCAATTCCCAGATCTACAGCCGGACAGGGGGATATATGGGATTGTCTTTTGCCATCCCCATCGATGTGGCCCTTCAGGTGTCCGACGAACTGCGTCTGCATGGCAAGGTGAGTCGGGGTTGGTTGGGGGTCGTCATTCAGGAAGTGACCAAGGAACTGTCGGATTCCTTTGGCTTGCCCAAGGCAGAAGGTGCACTGGTGGTGTCCGTGCAGAAAGGGTCTCCGGCAGAACGGGCCGGCATTCGTTCCGGCGATATCATTCTCCGTTTCGACGGCAAGGCGGTGAACAATCAGACCGACTTGCCGCGTATCGTCAGTGCGGTCAAATCCGGTTCCGAGGTTCCTGTCGTGATCTGGCGTAAGGGCGCCGAGCATTCGCTGCACGTGCTGGTGGGAAATATGCCCGCCGAAAAAATTGCTCAGACTGAAGGCAGGGGAGCAACTCAAGGGGGAAAGCCCGCCGGGCCAGCAGCCCGATTGGGGTTGGCAGTGGCGGACCCGGAGGCGGGAGAGGAGGGGGTCGTCATTGCCGGGGTGCGGGGCGAAGCGGCGCAGGTCGGCCTGGAACCGGGCGACCAGATTCTCTCGCTGAACAACAGCGAGTGTCATTCGGTTCAGGAATTCAACCAGTTGGTGGGGAAACTCAAGGGGCCAGTGCGCGTGGCATTGCTCGTCAAGCGGGGGGATAGCCCACCGGAATTCGTTACCCTTCTCCTGCAGTGAGTCCCAACAGTATGACTATTCTGGTTTTCAGGCTAGAATAGCGGGTCTGTGGGCGCTGCTCCAGCGCTCCTTACCCGGAAGGGCATCGCAGGATGCCCTTTTTTGTCTACACAGGAAGCAGGATGTCATTGATTCGCAATTTTTCTATCATTGCCCACATCGATCACGGCAAGTCTACTTTGGCAGACCGGTTGATCCAGTTGTGTGGCGGTTTATCGGCCCGGGAAATGGAAGCTCAGGTCCTCGACAGCATGGATCTGGAACGCGAGCGAGGCATCACGATCAAGGCCCAGACCGCTGCCCTCAAGTACAAGGCTAGGGATGGCCAGACCTATCACATCAATCTGATCGATACCCCTGGGCACGTGGATTTTTCCTATGAAGTATCCCGTTCCCTGGCTGCCTGCGAGGGAGCCATCCTGGTGGTGGATGCTTCTCAGGGGGTGGAGGCTCAAACCGTCGCCAATTGTTATACCGCCATCGAGCAAGGCGTGGAAGTCTTTCCGGTACTCAACAAGATCGATTTGCCCTCCGCCGAACCCGAGCGGGTGATGGCGGAAATCGAGGATATCATCGGCATTCCGGCGACCAATGCCCTGCAAATCAGTGCCAAAACCGGACTTGGCGTGGAAGAGGTGCTGGAAGCCGTCATTGCGCGCATTCCTGCGCCCAAGGGATCTGCGGATGCTCCGCTCAAAGCCCTCATCATCGATTCCTGGTTTGATAATTATGTCGGGGTGGTGATGCTGGTGCGGGTGATGGAAGGGCAATTGCGTCCGCGCGACAAGATACTCCTGATGTCCACGCACTCGACCCATCTGTGTGAGCAGGTCGGGGTGTTCACGCCCAAATCGTTGTCCCGGGAGAGCCTGAGTGCCGGGGAGGTGGGGTTCGTCATCGCGGGTATCCGGGAATTGCAGGCGGCTCGGGTCGGGGATACCCTGACGCTGGCACTGCGTCCGGCAGAAACCGCCCTGCCTGGTTTCAAGGAAATCAAGCCACAGGTGTTTGCGGGGCTCTATCCCGTAGAGACCAACCAGTACGAAGCACTTCGTGATGCGCTGGAAAAACTTCGCCTGAATGATTCATCCCTTCATTTCGAGCCGGAAACTTCACAGGCCCTGGGGTTCGGATTTCGCTGTGGCTATCTGGGGCTGCTCCACATGGAAATCGTTCAGGAACGATTGGAGCGCGAATATGACGTGGATCTCATCACTACGGCACCCACCGTGGTTTATGAAGTGGTCATGCAGGATGGGAGCCTGGTGGAAATCGAGAACCCGGCACGATTGCCTGATCCTTCCAAGATCGCCGAGATTCGGGAACCCATCATCACGGCCACCATGTTGTTGCCGCAAGACTATGTGGGACCTGTGATCACCCTGTGTAATCAGAAGCGCGGGGTTCAGATGGACATGCAATACTCGGGGCGTCAGGTGGTTCTGACCTATGAGTTGCCCCTGAATGAGGTGGTCATGGACTTCTTTGACCGACTCAAATCCGTCAGTCGCGGCTATGCTTCCCTGGACTACGAATTCAAGACCTTCCGAGCGGCCGATTTGGTCAAACTGGATATCCTTATCAATGGAGAGCGGGTAGATGCGCTGTCCCTGGTGGTTCATCGGGCCAACAGTCAGTACCGAGGGCGGGAACTGGTGGCCAAGATGCGTGAGTTGATCCCCCGTCAGATGTTCGACGTGGCCGTTCAGGCAGCGATCGGTGCCCACATCATTGCGCGCGAGAACGTCAAGGCCCTGCGCAAGAATGTGTTGGCCAAGTGCTATGGAGGCGATATTTCGCGCAAACGAAAGTTGCTGGAAAAACAAAAAGCCGGGAAAAAGCGTATGAAACAGGTGGGCAGTGTGGAAATTCCTCAGGAAGCCTTCCTGGCCATCCTGCAAGTGGAGAACAAATGATGGATCTGTTTTACTGGGGGATCGCAGGCCTCATTCTGTCCGTGCCCGTGGTGGGGTGGGATTTATTCTCGCGTGGGCGTCGGACCGCTCCGGGTCCGGCTCTGAACAATCTGATTCAGGGGGCCTGGCTGCTCGTGTTCGTGTGCGGGTTTGGTCTCCTGCTCAAGATCACCGGATTTTCTGAAATCCTTCTCTCCGCCAGTGTTCTGACGGGGTTGGTGGTGGGTTGGGACTGGTGGCGCTGGCGCCGGGGCGGACGGACGGAAGCCCATCAGGATGCACCCTGGCTGGAACTTTCCAAAAGTTTCTTCCCGGTCATCCTGGCGGTGTTCGTGGTCCGATCCTTCCTCTTCGAACCTTTCAAGATTCCCTCGGGGTCCATGATTCCCACCCTGCGCATCGGCGACTTCATCCTTGTCAACAAGTTTGATTATGGTCTGCGTCTGCCTATCACCAATCGGGTGTTCATTCCCGTGCACCAGCCGCAACGGGGCGATGTCATGGTCTTCAAGTACCCGAAGGATCCTTCCACCAACTACATCAAGCGGGTCGTGGGGTTGCCGGGAGATGTGGTGACCTACATCAACAAGCGTCTGATCATCAATGGTCAGGAAGTGCCCACCCTCCCTGACGGGACTTTTGGGGATGTGGATCAGCCCCTGACCTATGCCACATTCAACCACTATACCGAGAAGTTGGGGACCCACTCTCACGAGATGATTACCCTCGAGGGGCAAGTTCCCGTATTTCTCGCCGAGGTTCGCAATTTCCCTTTCCGTTCGGCGTGTGTGTATGGGGATGAAGGATTTACCTGCAAGGTTCCGCAGGGGCAGTATTTCATGATGGGGGACAACCGTGATCGCAGTTCGGACAGCCGCTACTGGGGTTTCGTGCCAGATGAAAATATTGTGGGCAAGGCGGTACTGGTGTGGATGAACTTTCAGGATCTCCACCGGATCGGGCGTTCCATTCCATGATGCGGACCTGACGTGACTTCTCCGACCGGTTTGGAACAACGCCTGGGTTATGCTTTTCAGAATGCGGCCCTGCTCAGGCAAGCCCTGACCCACCGCAGTCACTCTGCCCTGCATAACGAGCGATTGGAATTTCTGGGAGATGCCGTCCTCAATCTGGTCGCTGCTCAAGTACTCTACGAACGCCATCCGCACTGGAATGAGGGGGAGTTGAGCCGTGTTCGTTCGCTTCTGGTCAATCGGGAAGCCCTCTTTCGCATGGCCCAGTTTCTTGATCTGGCCCCTCTGATCCGATTGGGCAGTGGTGAACTGCAGGGCGGGGGAAGACAGCGTTCCTCCATTCTGGCGGATACCGTGGAAGCTCTCTTTGGCGCTCTCTACCTGGATGGAGGGTTGAGCGCGGTGATTACGCCCATTACCCGTCTTCTGGAGCAGGCCGGACTGGATTCCGATGCGCTTCGACAAGGCGGCGACAAGGATGGAAAAACCCGTCTCCAGGAATGGCTGCAGGCGCGCCATCACCCCCTGCCTGTCTATGAACTGCTGGCCCGCGAAGGGGCGGATCATGCTCCTCGCTTCCGGGTCCGTTGCCAGGTGCAGGGCAGGGAAGCCACGGGGGAGGGAGGAAGTCGGCGCGATGCGGAACAGCAGGCCGCCCTCCATATCCTTCAACAACTGGAAACCTGATCATGCGTGTCGGTCGAATTGCCCTGGTAGGGCGTCCCAATGTAGGGAAATCCACGCTGCTCAACCAGTTGGTGGGGCAGAAGTTGAGCATCACTTCGCGCCGGGCACAGACCACCCGTGTCCAGGTCCAGGGGATCCTGACTCTGCCCGAAGTCCAGATGATCTTTGTGGATACCCCGGGTTTTCAGCAGCAGCATGGGGGTATGCTGTACCGCGCCATGAATCGGAGTGTGACCGATGCGCTGGGAACGGTGGATCAGGTGGTCATGGTGGTGGAAGCCCTGCGCTGGACACCGGAAGATCAGGCCATTCTGCAACAAATCCCGGCGGGGATACATCCCTTGCTGGTGATCAACAAGGTGGATCGGGTCACTTCTTCGGAGCGGATGATCCCCTATTTACAGGCGCGGCAGGAAGAAACGCGGTTTTCCGCCATTTTTCCGGTCAGCGCCCTGCAGCGTTCCTCCCTGGATCCCCTGCTCCGGTATCTTGGCCAACAATTGCCGGAAGGTCCGCTCCAATATGAGCCGGATCAGGTCAGCGACAGGACGGAACGCTTCTTTGTGGGAGAGTTCATCAGAGAACAACTTTTTCGCCAACTGGGAGACGAGTTGCCCTACGCAACGGCGGTGATGATCGACCGGTATGTCCAGGAAAAACGTTTGATTCGAATCGAAGCCACGCTGTTGGTGGACAATCCGGGTCAGAAAGCCATCCTCATCGGTCAGCAGGGCAGTCGTCTCAAGGCCATCGGCACCGCCGCCCGCCTGCAAATCGAAAAGTTTCTGGAGTCGAAGGTCTATCTCGGTTTGTGGGTCAAGGTCAAGAGCGGTTGGGCTGAGGACGGGACCTTGCTCAAACAACTGGGTCATGACTTCTGAAAGACGCGGGACGACCCACGAAGATCAGGGCTTCGTCCTTCATACCACGCCCTGGCGCGAAACCAGTCTGGTGGTGGAGGTTCTCACCCCGCACAACGGACGGCTTTCCCTGGTGGCCAAGGGAGTTCGCCGTCCCCGCGCTGCCCTGCGCGGGGTTTTGCAACCGTTCCAGCCCCTTCATCTGGTCTGGTACGGCCAGGAAGGATTACGCATTCTGAAAAGCGCCGAATGGCAGGGTGGACAGCCCTTGTTGCAGGGACGGGCGTTATTCTGTGGTTTCTATCTCAATGAATTGCTCTTTCGCATGATGGTTCCGGAGGACAATCAGGAACTTCTGTTCGAGTCTTACCGACGGGCCTTGGCCCGTTTGGCGCGGGAGTCGACACAAGAGCCCATCTTGCGGACTTTCGAGTATGAATTATTGCAAAGTCTGGGGGTCGCCCCGGTCCTGGATCGGGAATCCCTGACGAATCTGCCCGTGATTGCTGAAGTTCTGTATGGTTTGGACCGGGATGGTGCAGTCATCCGGCTCGGTCCGGACCCGGAGAATGCAGTACAATGCCACGGCAAGACCTTGCTGGACATGGCCAAAGGTGACTATGGAGACCCACGTTCCGTCCTGGAATGCAAGCGGGTCATGCGCTGGTTGCTTCAGGTTCATCTGGGCGGGCAGGAGTTGCACACCCGTCGTATTCTTCAGGAGATTCCCTCGTTATGATCCAACTGGGCGTAAATATCGATCATATTGCCACGCTTCGTCAGGCTCGTGGCACCCGTTATCCCAGTCCGGTGCGGGCCGCGTTGCTGGCTGAATATGCCGGCGCTGATGCCATTACCCTGCACCTGCGCGAAGATCGACGGCACATTCAGGACCGCGATCTGGAAATTCTGCGCGAAGTGTTGACCATCCGGATGAATCTGGAGATGGCGGTGACCGATGAAATGTTGGCCATCGCAACCCGTATCCGGCCTCATGACGCCTGTCTGGTGCCGGAACGGCGTCAGGAATTGACCACGGAAGGGGGTCTGGACGTGGTTCAGCAGTTCGAACGGGTACGCCATGCCTGTACGGTTCTGGCGGCTGCAGGCGTGCGCGTTTCCCTGTTCATCAATGCGGATCGGGATCAACTGGAAGCGGCACGGGCTGCGGGCGCGCCGGTGGTGGAGTTGCACACCGGGCAGTATGCCGAAATGGACGGAGAAGAAGAGATACAAAAGGAACTGGAACGGATTCGCAGCGCAACCGAACTGGGCACCCGTCTGGGTTTGCGGGTCAATGCCGGACACGGACTGAATTACCACAATACCCGTCCGGTTGCGGCATTACCCTTGATTCGTGAGCTCAATATCGGCCATGCCATCGTGGCTCATGCCCTCTTTGTGGGCTGGGAAAGCGCAGTGCGTGAAATGAAGGCCCTCATCCTCGGGGCGACGACATGATATTGGGCATGGGGGTGGATCTGGTTTCCCTGGAACGGATCGACGGGGTATGGAAGCGCCATGGCGAACGCTTTCTGAAGTACCTGTTGACCCCGGAGGAACGGGTTCAATTTTCCCGACAAGGAGCCCCGGAACGCTTTTTGGCCAAACGTTTTGCTGCCAAGGAGGCATTTTCCAAGGCGGTCGGGACGGGTATGCGTGCACCGGTTCTGTGGCGGTCCATTGGTACCACTCACAATGAACTGGGCGCACCCCAACTGGTATTCGAGGAACCGCTCGAAACCTGGCTGCAGGATAGAGGGATTACCCGAACCTGGCTGTCCATCACCGATGAAAAATCTCATGCGTTCGCTTGTGTGGTCCTGGAGGGAACATGAAGCCGGGACCCGTGATGCTGGATGTGGCCGGGCTTGAACTTCGGCCTGAAGAAAAGGATCTCCTGCGCCACCCCGCAACTGGGGGAGTCATCCTTTTTTCGCGTAATTATGAGAATAGAGCGCAGGTTGCCGATTTGATCCGCTCTCTGCGTGCCGTGCGTCCCGAATTGCTGGTGGCGGTAGACCACGAGGGGGGCAGGGTACAACGGTTCCGTGCCGAGATGACGGTGCTTCCAGCCATGGGGCGCGTGGGCGCCCTCCATGCCCAGGATCCCGAACGGGCCGAAGGATGGGCTACCGATTGTGGAACTGTCCTCGCCTGGGAATTGATTCAACTGGGAGTCGACTTTTCCTTTACCCCGGTGCTCGATCTTGATTATGGACGCAGTGCGGTGATTGGAAATCGTTCCCTGCATCGTGAGCCAGCACGCGTTGGTGCGCTGGCCCAAGCCCTGGTGCGGGGCTTGCAGGGACAGGGCATGCGCGCGGTGATCAAACATTTTCCCGGTCATGGCTATGTGACCGTGGATTCCCATCTCGGTTTGCCTGTGGATGAGCGCGCCTGGGCCGAACTGGAAAACGCGGATCTCATCCCGTTTCGGGCGCTGCTGGACTGTCCAGGGGTAGGTGCGCTCATGCCCGCGCATGTCCTGTATCCTGCCATCGCACCGGAACCTGCCGGATTTTCCCCCTTCTGGTTGCAGACCCTGTTGCGCCAACGCTGGGGATTTGACGGCATGATCATCAGCGATGACCTCACCATGGGGGGGGCCGTCTCCTGGGGCGGCGGGGCGGCGGAGCGTAGCCACCGGGCCCTGGATGCGGGTTGCGATGCCGTGCTGGTGTGCAACGATGCAGCGGCAGCCGGGCAGGTGCTGGAAAGTCTGGAAAAAATGACTTTTTCGCCGCTGCTTGCAGGGCGCTGGATGAAAATGCGCGCGACCTCCGATGGGTCACTCTTCCAGCGTGAGCGAGACTATCACGAGGCACGCCAGCGCCTTCAAGACAGGGACGGGTAACCCATGGGGCAGGGGCATCATTCTCATTCCCACGGACCGGGAGGACACCGGAGTCACCCGAAGGAAGGAGGAACGCAGGCGCACCTGCATCATGATCCTGCGGACCACGTCCACCACGGCGCTCGTCCGGCCACTACCAGAGCCATGCTGACCGCCCTGATCCTGACGGTTGCCTTTGCCCTGGTGGAGGCTTTTACGGGATGGTGGTCGGGGTCCCTGGCGTTGCTTTCCGATGCGGGCCACATGGTTTCCGATGCGCTGTCACTGGGCTTGGGGACACTGGCGGTCTGGATCGGCAAGCGACCGCCTACCCAACGTCACAGTTATGGTCTGCAGCGGGCAGAAATCATTGCTGCGGCCATGAACGGGTTGCTGCTGCTGGGCGTGATTGGCGTGATTTCGATAGAGGCTTTCGAGCGCATCACCCACCCTTCACCCGTCCACCCTTTTCCCGTGATGGGAGTCGCCGTGCTGGGGATGATATTGAATATCCTCAATGGCTGGATATTGTCACGCATGGAAAAAGGACTCAGTACCCGAGCCTTGCTGATCCATGTGCTGGGAGATTTTCTGGGTTCTCTGGCTGCCCTGATTGCGGGTTTCATCATATGGCAAACGGGATGGATGCCCATCGATCCCATTCTTTCCCTGGTCGTCGCTGGCCTGATGCTCAATTCCACTTTTCAGATCCTGTCGGAATCGGTGCATGTCCTCATGGAAGGCGTGCCCAAAACGATTTCATTGCATGAGGTCGGTGAACAACTGGCGCACACGCCCGGGGTCATCGCCGTCCACGATCTGCACATTTGGACGTTGACTTCGGGCATGATGGCACTGTCCGCGCATCTGGAGGTGGAGGTGCTGGCCGACTGGCCAGAATTACTGACCCTTTTGCGGGCCCGCCTGATTCACCAGCACGGCATCGAACAGATTACCCTGCAACCGGAATTGCGTCGCCCTGCATGACCAGACCAGACACGCTGGCCGACTACCGGGCCACGCTTCCCAACCAGCCTGGGGTCTACCGCTATTTCGACCACCAGGGGAAATTGCTCTACGTCGGCAAGGCGCGCCAATTAAAACGGCGCGTGGATTCCTATTTTCAGCGGGAATCGGAAAATCCGCGCATTCGTTTGCTGGTTTCGCTGATCGCCTCCATCGAGGTGACCCTCGTGACCTCCGAAACCGAGGCTCTTTTGCTGGAAAGCAATTTGATCAAAACGCATCGGCCCCGCTTCAACATCGTTTTTCGGGATGACAAGACCTATCCCTATCTGCAGTTGAGTGCCCACGAATTCCCTCGACTTTCCTGGTATCGCGGAAAACTGCACCCTCCCCATCGCTACTACGGCCCCTATCCCAATGCCTGGGCAGCCCGCTCCGCACTTCAGTTTCTACAAAAATTGTTTCTTTTAAGAACATGTAATGAAAGCACTTTCAAGAACAGAACCCGTCCTTGTCTCGAGTACCAGATCAAGCGGTGTTCTGCGCCTTGCGTCGGATTGATCGGGGCCGCCGAGTACGCACTGGCCATTCAGCAAACCGAAGATTTTCTCAAGGGAAAGGAGCAGGGGATTCTGGATGGCCTGCGGACCCGCATGAATCAGGAAGCCAGCGCCTTGAATTTCGAGAATGCAGCGCGTCTGCGTGATCGCATTGCCCTGATTCAACAGGTACTCACCCAGCAAACCGTTTCCACCGGGGTGGCACGGGATGTCGACATACTGGCTCTGGTGTGCCAGGAGCAGCAATTCGTCTTGAATTTGACCATGATTCGCCAGGGTCGCCATATTGGTGACCGCAACCTGTTTCCCGATCATGCAGAAAGCGCCTCGGCGGCCCAGGTCCTGGAGGCCTTTTTGACTCAACATTACGGGGAATACCCCCCTCCTGACCAGATCATTTCCAATCATCCTGTGCCTTCTCCTGAACTGTTGCAGTGGATGGGTGAAAGAATCGGGCGGCGTGTTTCATGGGTCCAGGCTCCGCGCGGAATGCGCCGCGTCTGGCTGGAGGGCGCGCTGACCAATGCGCAACAGGCCTGGGCTCAGCATCAGTCGCAGCGTTTGCACGAGGAACAACGCCTGCAGACACTGCAACAGGTGTTGGCGCTGGACTCTCCCCCTCTGCGCATGGAATGTTTTGACATCAGTCATACGCAAGGCGAGGCAACGGTGGCCTCCTGCGTGGTGTTCCAACACGGTCGCCCCCACAAGCCATCCTACCGCCTATACCACATCGACGGTATCACCCCCGGAGATGATTATGGTGCCATGCGCGTTGCTCTGGAACGACGTTATCGAGATCGGGGCGAATCGCTTCCGCTGCCCGACCTCCTTCTGATCGATGGCGGCAAAGGACAACTTGCCGTGGCTGCCGAGGTATTGCGGACCCTGGATCTGCAGATCCCCGTATTGGGTATAGCCAAGGGACCGGCCCGCAAGGTTGGCGCAGAAACCCTGTGGATACAGGGTGATGCGACAGAACGACATCTGGCTCCGGAAAACCCCGGTTTTCATTTGATCCAGGCGATCCGCGACGAAGCCCATCGTTTTGCCGTTTCGGGACACCGCCAGCGCCGTCAGAAACGCCAGGAACATTCTCTTCTGCAGGATATTCCAGGCATCGGAGAGAAACGCCGGCGTCTCCTGTTGCAGCAATTTGGAGGGTTGAGGGGGGTGGAACGGGCCAGCGAGGCGGATATGGCCGCAGTCCCTGGTATTGGGGATGCGCTGGCCCGCAAAATATATGCGACTTTACATGGCGTAACGGACAGGAATGGGTAGAATGAGCACATCATGCTGATGACCATTCCCAATCTGCTCACGCTGTTTCGCCTGCTCCTGATCCCACTGTTCGTGGGCGTGTCCTATTTTCCGGATCATTGGCTGGCTGTTCCTTATTCCGGACTGGCTGCAGCGGCCCTTTTCGTGCTTGCTGCCCTGACCGATGCCTTCGATGGTTACCTGGCGCGTCGCCTGAACCAGACTACCGCTTTTGGGGCTTTTCTCGATCCCGTGGTAGATAAACTGATGGTCATGGCCGCCCTGATCGTTTTGGTGGATCTGCAGCGCGCTCCCTCGGTGCTGGCCCTCATCATCATCGGGCGGGAAATTACCATTTCCGCCTTGCGCGAATGGATGGCCCATCTCGGCAAGAGTGCCAACGTCGCCGTTTCTACTCTGGGCAAAGTAAAAACTGCGGCACAGATGCTCGCAATCCCTTTCCTGCTGTACGATCACCCCCTGTTCGGCTTCATTCCCTGCCACTGGATCGGTTCCGTTGCCCTCTGGGTGGCATCCGCACTGACCTTGATCTCCATGGCTTACTACCTCCAGATGGCGCTCAAGGCGGGAGCTGCCACCCGCACTTGAGGCGTTCCCTAATGTTCCTGGGGGGCGCAAAGAATGTCGCTGTGCGCTTCGCTGCTGGCCGCCATCTTTTCAAGCCCCGCCATCACTTCCCGACTGGCGCTCTCCATCTTCTCCACATGACTGGTCACCAATGCATGCTGCCCCTCTTCATGGGCTTTCAGAGCACGAAGGGCATGATCGTGCACCTGGACGTGGGGCGCATCGATATCGCTGTAGCCTGGGAATTTTGAGAAATTCGCGCGTCCTTCCCCCTCGTAATACCATTTGCCCAGACGGCATTGGGTATGATTGGAAAACTGGTGGGACTTTTCATGGGAGATTCCGAGCAAGACCCGGTAAACCTGAAACTTGAAGGCCACATGATCGATCTTGGCCAGTTCACAGAAGGCGCGCAGGGCCGTTGCGGCGATGGCTTTTTCCATGCTGCTGGAGATATCCAGGACAGAGCGCATGGTGCTGGCGGTTTCTTGACCCTCGCGACTGTAGTCCACGGATTGTTGGGCTAACTGGGTCATCTGGGTGCGGCTGATGGAACTGTCAGAACGAATCTGTTCGACCAGACGAGAAATTTCTCCGGTGGCATTGGCCGTCCGCTCTGCCAACTTGCGCACCTCATCGGCAACCACCGCAAATCCGCGCCCCTGTTCGCCAGCCCGGGCGGCCTCGATGGCTGCATTCAGGGCCAGCAGGTTGGTTTGGTCGGCGACTTCCTTGATCAACTGGATGATCCGTATGATTTCCTGGGCTCGTCCATCGAGACGATCCACCTGCTCTGCCGTTTTCTGGGAGGCCGAGGACAGGGCGACCAAATTGGTGGAGATCCTTTCCACGGCGGAACGGCTGGTGATCGAGACGCCTTGGGCCTTGACCGCTTGTTCTTCCTCTCGATGCATGGATTCGGACAATCCCGCAAAACTGGTTTGAACATCCGCGATGGACTGTCCGAAACTGTCCAGGTGACGGAGCAAGGACTGGTTGAGTGCCAACTCCTGCACTTTGGATTGCAACTGACGCTCCTTGTCCGCCAGCATTCCTTGCAGACGTTCCACTTCCGACTGTTGTTGCTCCAACTGTTGCTCTAGCCCACGACGTTCACGGTGCCACGCCTCATCATTCTTTTTTTTGGAAAAAAACATGGATCCTCCAGATCATGATGTCATATGGGGGCTGCATGCCAAGCCCCACGGGTAATGTACCACTATTGACCGGGCCTGAGATCACTAAATATGAACGAGGATTTGACGCCAACTCGAGAGATGGTTAGAATGTCGATCTTTCGCGGGAGTAGCTCAGTTGGTAGAGCGCAACCTTGCCAAGGTTGAGGTCGCGAGTTCGAGACTCGTCTCCCGCTCCATTTTCATTCTTTCCCCAGGCGCGATAGCAAAGCGGTTATGCACTGGATTGCAAATCCATGTAGGTCGGTTCGACTCCGGCTCGCGCCTCCACACCATTCTTCACCTCATTTTTCCTGAGCCTCATTGATTTCCTTCAGGGTTTTTTCATAGAAAGAACGGTGGACCCCCCCCAGGGACAGAGCCCGGCTGATCGCTTCACGGGCGGCAGGAAGGTTTCCCATGGCGCACCAGGTTTCCGCCAAATTATTGAAAGCATCTCCTTCCAGGGGATGTGCCTGGGTGACTCTCTGGTAATCCTCCAGCGCTTCCGGGTAACGATGGGCCTGAAAAGCCAGTGCACCCAGTCCCATCCACGCGCGGTAACTTTCCGGCCAGCGCGTCAGGGCATTGTGATATCCCTGCGCGGCCAGGGCAGGGGCAAACTTTTCCAGGGGCGCAATCTGTGTCAGGTAGGTATCTTCTGTCGCGCTGGCGGGCACGGTGCCTGCTGCAGTAATGACCAGAGCCCAATTTCCTCCCGGGCCCCAGGATTTCTCGAATTCAGAAAAAATCTCAGACCGGCGTTCTTTCATTCCGGAGTGAAGCCACAGGGTTTGGGTGGGCAGGTCGTATCCGATGACCACGGCATAGTGCCAACTTCCTTCCAGTAATCCGATCTTCTGCAGGATCAGCACCGGGTGATCGTGGGCGATTTCCACCAGTAGCGCGCTCAGGTTGGGCGGCAGAAGAAAGGGAATGAGGCCCTGCTGACGGGTTGCCCCGATCAGGTCCAGAGGCAGGGAGCCGTGCAGGTCGGGAGAGTACACATGCGGAGCCAGTTCCTGGGGAGAAACCGGATGTCCCGCCCAGGAAAGGCTACTGGCCAATGCCGCTGGTCCGCACCAATCCTTGTCGTCCGGAAAGAAAGGTACCCGGGCAAGCATGACTGTGGGCGGGAGTGCCGAAGGCAACTCGGGAAGCGGGGGATGCGAGGCGCACCCGGCCAGCAGGAGGATCAGCGCCGCCCAGGCACCTGAACGGGTCAGCCGGCGCTGGAACGACTCAAACAATCAGAACGAGCAGGATCGCGACCAACAAGATGATGATGATGTCCGTGGTGGTCAAACTGGAGAAACTTCCCCCTGCCGGCATTTCCCGAATTTTATTGGCCAGACTCCGTGCTTCACTGTCACTGAGCAGAGAGAGACGCTGAGCCGTAATGATCGAACCCAGACCCAGTTCCTGGATCTTTTTCTGTACTTCGGCGCGGTCTACAAAGCGTTGCACAGCCTGACGGTCTTCATCGGGGGTCAGCGGTCGGGTCGCGTCGGCAGGGGCGGGACTGGGGGCCGGGTTGAGTTGGGTGCTGGGAATGAGTTCGGCATGAGCAACCAGACTTCCACCCAGCAAGGTGAGGGAGCAGAAATTGACGATTACGGTACGAATCCATGGTTTCATGACACTCTCCTTTCAAGCAGACCAACCCATTGTAACCGACTCTCAAGGGGACGACAACAAGAGGACGGTCAATGGGGCAAGCCCATCCAGGGTTGCCTGAATATGCCCGGAATCCTTGAGAAAATAGACCCCTGAATAACTCCCTGTGGTGATCCAGTGATGAGGTTCGATGGGGAGACCACGGTCACGACATTGGCGAAGAAAGGGTTGAAGGAGGGCGCGCGGGTCCCCCGCAGGGTTGCTGGCGGGGAATTTGGCCTGTTCGTGGCCTTCCACCAGGAGCGAGACGCGCGGAGTCAGATAAGGGAAATCCGGATCGTAAGGTGCGGATTCGCCCAGAAAAAGTGCGCCATGGTTCTGAAGGTCGGCCAGTTTCCAAAATTCGGGGATATGGGGCCAATCCAGAAAACGACTGGAAACCACTTCGATGGCACAGGCCATTTCAAGGATACCCTCACGAAAAAATGTTTCTTCGGGCAGGAGTTTTTCCTCTTCGAGGACTTGCGGCGAAAGGCGGAAGGCCAGTTCCACCTCCAGGCCCCGGACAATCCGGGCGGGAGTGGACCAATGAGAACGGGCGGTTTTGAGCGCCGTGCACGGTAAGGGGGAACCCCATACCGCCCCCTCGGGATCGACACCTGCCTTCCAGGCGCCGATGGGTTCCTTCAGATGGGTCAGAATGGCTTCCTGCAGTTGGTAGGCATCGGCGATGCTGGTGGGACCATGCGCGGGCACGGGCAGACAGCGATGATCGATCCGGGCTCGGGCGAGGTCCCGGGAGAAGGAGTCCCATTCTTCGTGGCGTGGTGCATCGGTCATGGAGTCCTCGGCGTAGTCAGGGAGAGCAGGGGGAGAGAATAGGTCATGACTTGCCCCAGGGAAAGAACCGTGAAGTCGGCAGGGGGAATGTTTGCCTGCTGCAGGGCTTTATCAAGGTCCTGGGGCGGTTGATCGGGGTTTTCATCGCTCAGGGGGAAGGTTCCCCAATGGATCCCGATTGCGCGCTGGGCATGAACGTCGGAGAAGACCTTGACGGCTTCCGCTGGATCCACATGAAAGGGGCGCAGGTACCAATGCGGTTGATAAGCCCCGATGGATATGGCGGCCAGATCGAAATAACCGTACTTGATCCCGATATCGCGGGTGTCTTCGGAATGTCCCAGATCACCGGAAAACCAGAAACGGAAATGGGGAAACAGCACGGCCCAGCTGCCCCATAGACTCTCATCCTTGTCGAACAGGCTGCGGGTAGCCCAATGTTGCACGGCGTCGAAATGGAATTCGACCGGTCCTTGTCGCCCCGGCAGGGTGACGTGTTGGTCCCAGTTCAATTCCAGTACCCGTGAACCCGGGTCAGCCCCGGGGATGGGAACATTATCGAGAAACCAGGTTCGGTTGCCCAAAGGCAGCAGAAACCGGGGGGGGCCGCCACGCTGACGGGCCAGGGCACGCATACTGGGCAAATCCAGATGATCGTAATGGTTATGGGAAACCATCACCACGTCGATATGGGGCAAATCCACCAGGGAAACGCCAGGGAGTTGGTAACGTCTGGGACCGAGAGGCGGGAGGGGGCTGGCATAATCGGAAAAGATGGGATCGAACAGGATATTCAGTCCGTCCATCTGAAGCAGGAGGGTTGAATGACCAATCCAGGTGACTTGCGGGGCCAGTCCGGGGTGGGCCAGGGCCTGGAGATTGACAGGCACCGGCTGGGGCGGATGATCGGAGGCATGATCCAGTTCGCGCCACCAGTGGGTGAGCAACCATTGAAAGAACCCGCTGCGCGGAGCCGGCATCGGGTAACGGTTCTGATATTCCAGGCCTGTCTTGAGTGCAGGACGGGAGGGAGTGTCGTTGACGATGGCGAGTTCATCCGGGTGTGCGAAAAGTGGGATCAAAACCAAACCAAGTCCACACAGGCTCATCCGGATCAGGTGAGGAAGTTTAGGCATAGTCGAAGTCCTTGGCATCAAAATGACGAGTGCGCCACCAGTAACTCAGGGAAAATCCTGGCCAGAGCGCGGTATTGCGCCCCGCAGGGTCCAGATACCAACTTTGGCATCCCTGCATCCAGAGCGTCTTTTTCGAACGCTGGTTCATCTCTTCCGTAAAGGTCGCATACGCCTGCGCACGCACCTTGAACTCATTTTTCCCCTGCGCCGCGACATGGGCCAGAGCCGACTGGATCCAGCGTGTCTGGCACTCGATCATGAACACGATGGAATTATGACCCAATCCGCTGAAGGGGCCCGTCAGCAGAAAAAAATTGGGGAATGAAGGCATCATCATCCCCAGATAAGCACTCCGTTGCGCCTTCCAGAAATCTTCCAGCGTGAGACCGTTTTCTCCCTTGAAAAGACTGGCCATGGGGTTATCCTGATACCGGAATCCAGTCGCCAGTACCAGGGCGTCCAGGGCGTAGCGGGCACCGGTTTCGGTCACCAGGTGGGCAGCTTCGATGTGCTGAATGGGGTCTGTTTCGAGGGTGACATGGGGAAGTTCCAGGGTGGACCACCAGGTATCGGAGAGCAGGATGCGTTTGCACCCCATGGGGGTCCTGGGCATGATTTTCTGGCGCAGTTGGGGGTTGCTGACCTGATGGGCCAGGTCTCGCCGTACCCCTTTTTCGATCCGGCGCATCAGACTTGGCCAGAGGAAAGCCAGTCCCTTGAGTTCGCGGGCGAGGTAGAGCCAGGCGCGGTATGCCCTGCGCAGAAAAGGTAACTTTCCGAGAAGCCTGCGGGTGCCAGTGGCGTAGGGATGATCCTTGCGGGCCACGACCCAGGGTGCCGTGCGCTGAAAAATGACCAACTGCGCGACCTCCGGTGCCAGTGCCGGCCCCACCTGAATGGCAGAGGCCCCCGTACCGATCAGGCCGACCCGCTGTCCTTTCAGATCCCGATCCCTGGGCCAACGGGCGGTATGCAGAAGCGGCCCGGTAAAATTTTCCAGGCCCGGCAAATCGGGCCAGGCCGGTTCGCTCAAAGGACCGACTCCCGCCACCAGAAAGCGGCAAGTCAATCGACTGCCATCGTCGAGTTCGACCTGCCAAAGTTGTTCCCGTGCCTGCCAGGAGGCAGATCTGACCTGTGCCCGATAGCGTATTCGGGCACCCAGCGAGTGCGCCAGATGGGCCAGATAGGCTTCAATCTCCGACGCTTCCGCATATTTGCGTTGCCAGTCCCAGGGCGGGGCGCAAGAGAGAGAGTACAGGTGAGAGGGGACATCGCAGGCGCATCCGGGATAACGGTTGTCCCGCCAGGTTCCGCCGGGGGATTGTGCCTGCTCCAGCACGATGAAGTCTTCCTGTCCGTCATTCATGCGCTGAAGGGCGAGGGACAGTCCGGCAAAGCCCGTACCAATGATGATGAGCGGCCAATGTTCGAGGGGGGGCGAAGCAGTCATGAGTGAATCGGATTGGCGCACCATGGGAATTCATGCGATGATTACGGGGCTATACTACCTTCATTTGCCTGTTTGGGTGTAATTGACCGTAATGATTCAGGATCTGGCACCATTGAACAATAGTCAGTACGGGGACGGAAGCATACGCGTACTCAAGGGGTTGGAGCCCGTCAAGGAACGTCCCGGGATGTACACCCGGACTCAAGACCCCACCCACATCATTCAGGAGGTCATCGACAATGCGGCGGATGAGGCTCTGGGGGGGTATGCCCGTAAAATCGAGGTAACCCTCCATGAGGACGGTTCCGTCAGCGTCGAAGATGATGGTCGCGGCATTCCTTGCGGGATCCATCCGGACGAGGGAGAACCTACGGTGCAGTTGGTGTTTACGCGATTGCACGCGGGGGGGAAATTCGACAAGAAATCGGGGCAGGGTGCTTACGCCTTTTCCGGGGGGTTGCATGGCGTTGGCGTATCCGTCACTAACGCCCTGTCAAGGCGTCTGGAGGTGACTGTCAAGCGGGAAGGCAAAGTTCACTTCATGACCTTCGGCGATGGGTTCGTCATCGAGCCCTTGGCGGTCCAGGGAACCTGCGGGGTGCGTAATACCGGAACCCGCGTGCGGGTTTGGCCGAACCCCCGTTACTTCGACGAACCCCAGATCAATCTGATCGAACTGGAGCGGGGACTACGCTCCAAGGCTGTATTGTTGCCCGGCGTCAGCGTACGGCTCAGGAAAGAAGGGGATGGACGTACCCTGGAACAGACCTGGCACTACCCAGGGGGGTTGGAACAATACCTGACCGAAAGGCTGGGTGAAGACCCTTTGCTGATCCCGGTTTTTACGGGCGATCGATTTTTCGGGGTCGAGGAGGGGGACAGTTTTGCGCCGGGAGAAGGCGCATCCTGGGCTTTCTCCTGGCACGAAACTCGGTCCTTGCAGGGAGAATCCTTTGTCAATCTGATCCCCACGCCGCTGGGTGGGACTCATGAGGCGGGCTTGCGCACCGGTCTTTTCGAAGCGCTCAAATCTTTCATCGAACATCATGGGTTGCTGCCAAGAGGGGTACGTTTGCAGTTGGAAGATGTCAGTGCCCGGCTTCAGTTCATTCTGTCGATCAGGATGCTGGACCCCCAGTTTCAAGGGCAAACCAAGGACAAACTGACCAGCCGGGAGGCCCTGAAGTTGGTGTCCACTCTGGTGCGCGACCCCTTCGAACATTGGCTCAATCAGCATGTCGAGCATGGCAAGGCCCTGGCCGATCTGGTCATCCGACAAGCCATGGCGCGCATGAAGTCTGGTCAGAAAATAGAGAAGCGCAAGAGCAGCGGGGTGGCTGTTTTGCCGGGAAAACTGACAGATTGCGAGTCGGAACGGATCGATGAGCGTGAATTGTTTCTGGTGGAAGGGGATTCTGCCGGGGGGTCGGCCAAGATGGCGCGCAACAAGTTGACTCAGGCCATCCTGCCGCTGCGGGGCAAAGTCCTGAATAGTTTCGAAGTGGAACAGGGCCGTCTGTTTGCCAATACGGAAATTCACGACATTGCGGTGGCCCTGGGCATCGATCCCCACGGGCGTGGGGAACCGGTGGACCTGTCCCAACGGCGTTATGACCGAATCATCATCATGGCCGATGCGGATGTGGACGGCAGCCATATCAAGGTGCTCCTGTTGACCCTGTTTTTTACTCATTTTCCTGCCCTGGTCTCCGGCGGGCACATCTGCGTCGCCAATCCTCCCCTGTACCGACTGGACGTCGCAGCGCAGGGCAAGCGTCCGGCGCGCAAACTTTACGCCCTTGACGAGGCGGAATTGGCGGGGTTGGAAGAACGACTCAAAACCGAGGGCGTACGCCCAGGAGGTTGGACCGTGGGACGATTCAAGGGGTTGGGGGAAATGAATCCTGAACAGTTGTGGGAAACGACCATGAATCCGGAAACCCGGCGAATCCTGACACTTTCCTTGACGGATGGGGAGTGGGAGGACACGCACCGGTTATTCAATCGCTTGATGGGCAAGGGAGAAGCCGCAGCGCGGCGGGAATGGATGGAGCGCCAGGAAGTGGCACTGGCAGTGGACATCTGATGGCGATGCCCCCTTCCCCGGATCAGCCTCCCCTGATCGGCGATCTCTTTGCCGGGCTGGAGGAACCCGTAGCCGACCCCATCCCGGCCCACTCCGGCGAGGACAAGACGGTGCCTTCCCTGGCGGACTTCGTCGAGCGCAGTTACCTTGAATATGCCATGAGCGTGGTCATGGGGCGGGCCTTGCCGGATGTCACGGATGGCCAGAAACCGGTCCAGCGCCGGATTCTCTTTGCCATGCACGAACTGGGCCTGTATCGCCCGGCCCGGCACGTCAAGTCCGCTCGCGTGGTGGGGGATGTGATCGGGAAATATCACCCCCATGGCGACAGTGCGGCTTATGAGGCACTGGTTCGCCAGGCGCAGGATTTTACGTTACGTTACCCACTCATCGACGGACAGGGCAATTTCGGTAGCCGCGATGGTGACGGGGCAGCGGCCATGCGTTATACCGAATGTCGTCTGACCCCGCTGGCGGAATTGTTGCTGGGAGAAATTACTGAAGATACGGTGGATTTCGTTCCCAATTATGACGGTTCCTTTCAGGAACCTGCCCTGTTGCCCGCACGCCTTCCCATGGTGTTATTGAACGGTGCTTCAGGGATCGGCGTGGGAATGGCAACGGAGATTCCGTCCCATAACCTGACCGAAGTGGCTCAAGCCCTATTGGCGCTCCTGGAGAATCCGCAGTTGACGCTAGAGGAATTGATGTCCCTGATTCCAGGCCCGGACCTGCCGGGCGGGGGGCAGATCATTTCATCTTCCCGCGATATCCTCGAGGCCTACCGGACGGGGCGGGGAACTTTGCGCATGCGGGCGCGCTGGAACATTGAACCGCTGGCCCGGGGACAATGGCGCGTGGTCGTGACAGAACTTCCACACGGAGTATCGACCCGATCCGTGCTGGAAGATGTGGAAAAGTTGACCAATCCGCGCGTGCGCGAGGGCAAGAAGGCGCTTTCTCCCGAACAGGCCCAACTCAAGGCCTTGTGGCTCAGTACGCTGGATTTGGTGCGCGACGAGTCGGACAAGAATGCGTCGGTTCGTCTGGTCTTCGAGCCCAAATCGAGCCGACAGGACCCCCAGGCATTTGTCAATCTCCTGTTGGCGCATACGCCATTGGAAACCAACCTGTCCCTCAATCTGGTGATGCTGGGGCGGGATGGACATCCGCGCCCCAAAGATCTCAAAACCATTCTCCAGGAATGGCTGGAGTACCGTTTCCACACGGTGGTTCGGCGTACTCGCTTCCGTCTGGAACGGGTCGAGCGACGCCTTCACATCCTGGAAGGTCGTCAACGTATTCTGCTGGATATCGATGCAGTCATCCGTCTGATCCGCGAATCCGATGACCCCAAGCACGACCTGATGATGGCTTACCACTTGAGCGCGCTACAGGCCGAAGATATCCTTGAGATCCGCCTGCGCCAGTTGGCTCGTCTGGAAGGCGTGCGCATCGATCAGGAAATCAGCCAACTGCGTGGCGAGCAGGAGGGGTTGCGACATATTCTGTCAGGGAGAGAGGCTCAAGCCCGCCTGATCGCTCAGGAAATTCGTTCTGACCTGGCGACTTATGGAGATGCCCGAAGGACGCGCATCGAGGCTCAGGCGGCAGTGTCCCTGGATACCCCGGTGCTGGATGAACCGATAACGGTCACACTGTCCCGCCAGGGCTGGATTCGTGCCCGCCAGGGGCATCACCTGGACAGGACACAGTTTTCTTACAAGGCAGGGGATGAGGCCTGGGTTGTTCTGGAAACCCGTTCCATTCATCCCCTTTTTGTCCTGGATACCCAGGGCCGAGTCTATACCCTCAAGGGCGCGGATATTCCCGGGGGTCGGGGGGACGGAGTGCCGCTTTCCAGTTTGATCGATCTCCCGCAGGGAGCGCGAGTCGCCCAGGCTTTTCTGGCCTTGCCGGGAGAACAATGCCTGGTGGCGGGGTCGGGAGGAAACGGTTTCATGGTGGCGCAGGAGGATCTGGTGTCCCGGGTTCGGGGAGGGAAATCCTTTTTGTCGCTGGAAGACGGGGAAACTCCGCTCCCTCCCTTGCGTCGAAAGGCAGGGGAAACCCATGTCGCCGCCCTGTCTGCACGGGGGCGTCTCCTGTTGTTCCCGCTGGACGATCTGAAAATTCTGGCCCGTGGACGAGGTGTGATCCTGATGGCCCTGGAACGCGACGAGGCGCTGCGTGCCGTCACTCTGGTCGATCTCGCCCAGGGACTGGTCATTCAAGGGACGGGGCGGGGCGGGAAAGCCACTCAAGTGGTCATGACAGCCCCCCAGTTGCAGCGGCATATTCTCATGCGCGCACGCAAGGGAATGCTGCTGGAATCAAAAATCAGCCCATTGGGGTTTGGTGTTCCCCTTGACCGGCCGGCTTGAGGCATCTATCTGTCCATGTAAAATGGCGATTCAGGCTATAATCGGGGAAAGCCTGCCTGTTTCATGATGGCCAATTTCCCGAATAACTCTCTATGAATAATCATTAAGGATCCTATGGAAAACGATCAATTGCCCGGGACCTGCTTTGTCGTAGAAAACAGTCCCCGCATTCCGGAAAAATTGAATCGTCTGGAAGAGTTGGCCTACAATCTCTGGTACAGTTGGGATCGGTCCTGTCGTACGCTATTTGCCCGGATGCACCCTCGTCTCTGGGAACTGGTGGGATCCAACCCCATCCGTTTCCTGCGTCGGGTGGACGAATACCGGTTGAACGAAGCCGCCGAAGATCAGGCCTTCCTGAGTTCCTACTATCGTGTGCTCTCTGCCTACGATACCTACCACAATGAGTTGCTGCGCAAGCCACACAAGTTGCCCCACGGGAATCTGGTGGCCTACTTCTGTGCCGAATTTGGCTTTCATGAAAGTTTCCCGATCTATTCCGGAGGGTTGGGGATTTTAGCGGGAGATCATTGCAAGGCGGCCAGCGATATGGGGCTGCCGTTCGTTGGCGTGGGGTTGTTGTATCGTCAGGGATACTTCACCCAGCACATCGATCGCAGCGGACGCCAACTGGCCCTCAATTTCGATTCCGATATCGATGAGTTGCCGGTTCATGCCGTCCTCGATGAAGAGGGAAATGAAGTACGAGTCAGCGTCACCATTGGCGTTCGTCCGGTCCAGGTCAAGGTGTGGTGGGCTCGGGTGGGGAACATCAAGATTTACCTGATGGATACGGATCTCCAGGAAAACCACCCCGATGACCGAGAAATCACCCACCGGCTCTATGGAGGGGATCGCAGGGTCAGGATCGAGCAGGAAATCATCCTGGGGGTGGGTGGCGCGCGAGCCCTCGAGAAAATGGGCCTTCAGCCGACGGTCTGGCACATCAACGAGGGGCATGCCGCATTCATGATCCTGGAACGGATCCGGGCGTTGATCAAACAGACCAATTATGATTTTTCCACAGCGATCGAAGCCGTTGCCAGCAACACCGTATTTACCACCCACACCCCCGTGCCTGCCGGACATGATCACTTTCCACGCGACATGGTGTCCCATTACTTTGGACACATGTGTCCTGATCTGAATATTCCCCTGCATCAGTTGCTGGATCTGGGCAATGATCCGGGGGTAGGGCACAGCGACTTCAACATGACCGCACTGGCCGTGCGCGGGTCCCGTTTTCAAAACGGCGTTTCCCGGATCCACCGTGAGGTATCGGCGCGGATCTGTTCAGGGTTCTGGTCTGCGATTCCCCATCATGAAAACCCCATGGGGTATGTGACCAATGCCATTCATGTCCCCACCTTTCTGGCCCGGGAATGGGGCGAACTGTTTGATCGTTTCATCGGTGCGGAGTGGCGCGCCCGCCTGTCGGACCGCTCTTTCTGGAAGGGGGTTCAGGAAATCCCGGACCACCTGTACTGGAGCGTCCGTCAGTCGCTCAAGTCGCAGATGCTCCATGCCGTGCGCGAACGGATCGGTGCCCAGTATCAACGCAACCTGGGCGATGATGCGCACATGGAACGGCTGCTCAAATATGCCAATGTTCATGAGCCCAATGTCCTGACCATCGGTTTTGCCCGCCGTTTTGCCACCTACAAGCGTGCAGACCTGCTCTTTTCCGACTTGAACTGGTTGCGTCAGATTCTGCTGGATCCTGAACGTCCCGTCGTCTTTGTTTTTGCAGGTAAAGCGCACCCGGCGGATGAGCCAGGTCAAGGGATGATCCGGCGCATTCATGAAGTGGCCGGCATGCCTGAGTTCCAGGACAAGATCCTGCTCCTGGAAAACTACGACATGGGTCTGGCCCGTCGTTTGGTGGCTGGTGTGGATGTCTGGCTCAATACCCCCATTTATCCTCTGGAAGCAAGCGGGACTTCGGGCATGAAGGCGGGGGTCAACGGGACCATCAACCTGAGTGTCCTGGATGGCTGGTGGGGCGAAGGCTACGATGGGCATAACGGGTGGGCGATCCGTCCCGCGCCGGATTACCTGGACGAGACGCAACGCAACCGGGAAGACGCGCGTACGCTCTATGAAATCATTCAGGATCAGGTGGTTCCTCTTTACTACGACCGGGGCAAGTTTGGTTACTCTCCGGGCTGGGTGGCAAAATCCAAGGCCTCCATGGTCAGTATCCTGACTCATTTCAATACCGGGCGGATGCTGGACGAGTATCTGGATCATTTCTATGTGCCAGCCTCCGGACAGGGGAAACGTTTTACGGAAAATGATGCAGCGCTGGCGGGCGAGGTCGCTCACTGGAAGGAGAAAGTCCGTCATCACTGGGCCGGGGTGCGCATTCGACGGGTGGATACCCCCCTCAAACGGATCAAATTTGGCAGTGCCATGGATATTGAGGTGGTCGTGGATCTGCAGGGCCTCGAGCCCAAGGACGTGTGTGTCGAGTTGTTGCTCAACCGTTCCATCAGTCGCAGTGGCGTTCCCGTGCTTCCTCCTTTCCAATTTCAAAGCCGGGGGCCCCTGGGCGAGGGAACAGAACATCTCTTTACCCTGGAATTGCAACCCGGATTATGTGGACAACTGGACTACCGAATCCGCGTCTACCCTTACCACGAGAGTCTGACGCATTCCTTTGAATTGGGGCTGATGACCTGGTTGTGATCTTTCTCTTCTTCCGGGCGGTTCACGGCGCGGATAGAAGGGTCTGGTAAAGTGTCTGGTACTCCAGCGCCGCTTTGTTCCAGCGGAAGTCCCGTGCCATGGCGTGGTGCATCAGTTGGTTCCATACGTCTTTCTGGTGGAAACAGGCCACGGCTTGACCAAGGGTCTCATGAAATTCATGGGGAACGGGGTTCTCAAAAAGAAAGCCCGTTCCTTCCACGGAGTGTCCTTGTGCCCGATAAGGCAGGATGGTATCCGCCAACCCCCCTGTGGCATGGGCCAAGGGCAGGGTTCCATAGGTCATGGCATACATCTGTGCCAGTCCACAGGGTTCAAAACGGGAGGGCATCAAAAACAGGTCCGACCCGGCAATGATTTCATGGGACCGCACTTCATTGAATCCCAGGACGACCCTCACCCGCTCGGGAGCGCGACTGCTCCAGTGGGCCAATTGCCTTTCTGTTTCGGGATCGCCGCTGCCCAATACGACGACTTGTACTTCTTCCGTGAGCCAGTCCTCCAGCGTATCGAGTATCAGGTCGATCCCCTTTTGCCAGGTCAAACGACACACCATTCCAATCAACAAGACGTCGGGAAGGACGGGTAGCCCCATTTTCTTTTGCAGATGTTTCTTGAGGCGTGCTTTTCCCTGAAGTTTTCGGGCCGTGTAATGGAACGGAAGGAAAACATCGGTTTCCGGGTTCCATAATTCGTCGATGCCATTCAGGATCCCGCTCAGGTCAGAAGCGCGTCGACGCAGCAATCCATCCATTCCGCACCCCATCTGTGGAGTCTGGATCTCCCGGGCATAACGCGGACTGACGGTGGTGATCTGATTCGCGTGTACGATTCCCGCCTTCAAAAAGGACAACTGACCATGAAATTCGAGGCTTTCCATGTGGAATTCGGAACTGGGCAAATGAAGGGATGAACACCAGTGGGCAGGAAAATTTCCCTGGAAGGCCAGGTTGTGGATGGTGAGTACCGAAGGTACCGGACAAGCCCAAAATTTCATCAGAGCCGGGGTCAGGGCGGTTTGCCAGTCATTGCAATGAACCAACTCAGGGGCCCAGTTCAGGCGTGCCCCCGCCTGCTGAGCCAACCAGGCTCCGGCGGCGCAAAAGGCGCCAAAACGAGCGGGGTTATCCGGCCAGTCCTTCCCTTTCTCGTCCTGATAGGGGCCTCCCCCCGCACGTTCGAAAAGTTTCGGACAATCCAGAATCCAGAGCGTCAGTGCGGTATCGGGTAAGGTGGCCTCCAATAAACGTGCGGGCGCAGGAAGCAATCCATGAGGAAAGTCTTCCAGGATGCAGTGTATGTCCGTCAACTGTGCCTGCACCCCGACGTAACCGGGCAACAGGATGCGCACTCCGTGGCCCAGGGCGTGCAGGGCCAGGGGTAGCGAGCGGGATACGTCTGCCAGGCCTCCCGTCTTGATCAGGGGGTGTATTTCGGAAGTCAAGAAAAGGATATTCATGGTCAACCTCTGGATGGGCCAAACAGGGTATCCCGAATATGTCGGATCAAACCGCCGGTGGAACCGTCATGCACGGACATCGTTCCCTGTTCCGACAGTTCTGGTTCGATGGAACGTGCCAACTGTTTGCCCAATTCCACGCCCCACTGATCAAAGGTATTGATGTTCCAAAGGGTGCCCTGCACGAAGGTACGGTGTTCGTACAGCGCCAATAGGCCACCCAGCGTATGGGCCGTGAGTTCCTCGAAAAGGAGTGTATTACTGGGACGGTTGCCAGGGAAGACCTTATGGGGAAGCAAGGCTTCCAGGGCCTCTCCGGACATGCCTTGGGCAAGCAGTTCCTGACGCGCTTCTTCCTTGGTCTTGCCGCGCATGAGGGCTTCGCTTTGCGCCAGAACATTGGCGGTCAATACCCGGTGATGTGTCCCCAGAGGTGCACGGCTACGCAAGGGAAGAAGAAAATCTGCCGGGATCAGGTGGGTGCCCTGATGTAATAACTGATAGTAAGCATGCTGTCCGTTGGTGCCTGATCCCCCCCAAACCACTGCTCCGGTCGCATAATCCACCATTTCTCCGTCCTGAGTGGCGGATTTCCCCGTGCTTTCCATGCTGACTTGTTGAATGTGCGCGACAAAACGTTCCAGCCCCTGATCATAGGGAAGAATGGCGTGGGTCTGGGCATCAAAGAAATTGATGTACCAGAGACCGATCAGTCCCATCAGAACGGGCAGGTTCCGGGCCAGTGGCGCGGTTCTGAAATGCTCGTCCATTTCATGAGCTCCTGCCAGCAACTCATTGAATTTATCCATTCCTATGCCCAATGCAATGGAAAGTCCGATGGCCGACCACAGCGAATAACGTCCGCCGACCCAGTCCCAGAATCCGAACATATGCTGAGGGTCGATGCCAAAACGGCGAACCTCGGCCTCATTTGTCGAGAGGGCCACAAAATGTTGCGCGACATACCGCTCCTGTTGCGCGGTGGCCAGGAACCAACTCCGTGCCGAATGGGCGTTGAGTAAGGTTTCCTGGGTGGTGAAGGTTTTGGAAGCCACCACGAAGAGGGTCTGGGCGGGGTTCAGGGACTTCAGTGTGTAGGCCAAATGTGCGCCGTCCACATTGGAGACATAATGAACCCGCGGACCCGTACAATCGGCAGGAAGAGCGGCCATGACCGATGCCGGCCCCAGATCGGAGCCCCCAATGCCGATATTGACCACATCGGTGATGGGACGCCCGTCATAGCCGCGCCATTCCCCCGAACGAACCTGATTGACAAAGACCTCCATGCGTTTCAAAACCTGTTGTACTTCGGCGCGGATGTCTTGTCCCTGTACCTTCAAGGGTGGGGCATCCTGCCCCGCACGCAGGGCCACGTGAAGTACGGCCCGATGTTCCGTCCGGTTGATGAGGTCGCCTGCAAACATTTTCTGGATGGCCTGTGGAAGATTGGCTTGTCTGGCCAGATTCAGAAGAAGATCCAGGGTCTCGACGGTAATGAGATTCTTTGAGTAATCCAGAAAGAAGGGCCCGGCACTGGCACTGAACCGATCAAAGCGGGTTGGATCCTCGGCAAATAACTGGCGCAGGGTAAGGGGCGCAAGGGCTGCACGGTGCTTGGTCAAGGTTCGCCAAACAGGGCTATTCGTCAATGCGGACATTTCTTTCTCCTCGAAGAATGAAGGGAGGGACTCAATGGGCCTGTGGTTCAAGAATCAGGCCAGCCAGTGGGGGGAGCATCAGGGACAGGGATTGGGCGAATCCGTTCCAGGGAATGGGTGCCGTCCACAGCCGTCCCTGGTTGCCCAGATTTCCGCCGCCATAATGATGGGAATCGCTGTTCACGCATTCGCGCCAGGCCCCCGCGCAAGGAGTACCCACGCGGTAATTGGGGCGAGGAACGGGCGTGAAGTTGAAAATGATCAGCAGCATTCGACCATCCCGTGCCTTGCGCAGAAAACTGAGGACCGATTGAGCATGATCATTGCAGTCCACCCACTCAAAGCCGGCAGGATCGAAATCCAGTTCGAACAACGCCGGGTGTTGGCGGTAGTAATGGTTGAGGTCACGACTTAAACGCTGAATTCCTTGATGCTGGGGATATTCCAGTAATTTCCAGTCCAGTTCGTTCTTGGCCTGCCATTCCCCGCCCTGGGCGAACTCGTTGCCCATGAAGTTGAGTTTTTTGCCGGGGGAACTCATTTGGTACAGGAACAGCAAACGCAAGTTGGCGAAACGCTGCCAGGAGTCCCCGGGCATTTTGTCCAGCAAGGATTTTTTGCCGTGCACGACCTCGTCATGAGAAAAAGGCAGAACGAAATTCTCTGAATAGGCATAGAGTTGTCCAAAGGTCAACACATTCTGATGGTGACGGCGGTAAACCGGGTCTTTGGAAAAATAACTCAGGGTATCGTTCATCCAGCCCATGTTCCATTTCATGGAGAACCCCAGTCCGCCGACGTAAACCGGACGGGAAACCATGGGCCAGGAGGTTGATTCCTCCGCCAGGGTGAGGGCCCCGGGAAACTGACCGTGGACCATTTCATTCATCTCGCGCAGGAAAGCCAGGGCCTCCAGGTTTTCTCGACCACCGTAGCGGTTGGGAATCCAGGCATCCGCGGCACGGGAATAATCCAGATAGAGCATGGAGGCGACGGCATCGACCCGCAAGCCATCAAAATGGAATTCTGACAACCAGAAATGGGCGTTGGCCAACAAAAACCCGCGCACTTCATTGCGCCCATAATTGAAGATGTAGGTTCCCCAATCCTGGTGTTCCCCCAGACGGGGGTCCTCGTGTTCGTAAAGGGCCGTGCCATCGAAGCGAGCCAGGGCAAAGTCATCCTTCGGAAAATGACCGGGGACCCAATCCAGCAATACGCCAATCCCGGCCTGATGGCATCGGTCGATGAAGTCACGCAGATCGTCCGGCCCACCAAACCGACGGGTAACGCCGAAATAACCGGTAGTCTGATAACCCCAGGATTCGTCCAGAGGATGTTCGCTGATGGGGAGCAGTTCAATGTGGGTATAACCCAACTCAAGAACATAGGGGATCAATTGGTCGGCAATTTGGGCAAAGGAATGAAAGTCCCGATCCCAGGGTTTTCGCCAGGAACCCAGGTGAATTTCATAGATATTCATGGGCGCGTGCAACCAGTCCTTTTCGGCCCGCTCTGCCATCCAGGCACTGTCGTTCCAGAGATGAGCGGAGGGTTCCGTCACCACGGCTGCCGTTCCCGGACGATGTTCGAACTGAAGTCCGCAGGGGTCGGTCTTGAGTTGCACAGTCCCGTGTTGACGGCTACGGATCTCGAATTTGTAGAGTGTTCCCGGCGCAAGGTCGGGCACGAACAATTCCCATACGCCGTGGGGACTCCGCACGCGCATGGGGTGGTGACGACCATCCCAGCGATTGAAGGGACCGACCACACTCACGCGTTCAGCGTTGGGGGCCCAAACGGCGAAGCGAACGCCCGGCACGCCGTCCACAGTAACATGCCGTGCCCCCAGCATGTCATGCAACTGGAGAAGACGCCCTTCGCTGAAGAGGTACAGATCATGGTCGCTCAACTGGGGTGAAAAGGTGTAAGGATCCCAGGTTTCCATTTCTCCGCCATCCTCAAGGCGCCGATAGCGTCCGGGGCGAGGAGGGCAGATCGATCCCTTCCAGCAAAAGAAGCCCTGGTCATGAACCCGAGGGGCGGATTCCCACTGATTCCCAGTCCATACTTCAACTGCCTGGGCATAGGGCAGGAATAGGCGCCAATGCCATTTGCCGTGGCCGGAGGCATGAATTCCCAGAGGATGAAATGGGTCATGGTGGAGACCCTGCAAAATTTTTTGCAGGGCACTGTCGTTATAATGAGGAGCCATGATTCATCCCTGTCATTTTTTTACAAAGGATTCCATTATAATGGTCTGGAGTGCGCAACGATATTTCATTTCGTGATTGTTTTTTTTCTCAACAGGAGTTCACATGAGCCCCCGTGATATTGCTTCTGAACGATTCATCAGCGTACTGACCAAGAACACCATGGCCCTCATTTTGGCAGGGGGGCGGGGTTCCCGCCTGAAGGACCTGACCAAGTGGCGAGCCAAGCCCTCCGTCCAGTTTGGGGGAAAGTTCCGAATCATCGATTTTCCCCTCTCCAATTGCCTCAATTCCGGGATCCGTCGTATCGGGGTCGTGACCCAGTACAAGGCCCATAGCCTGATCCAGCACATCCAGCATGGATGGAGTTTTCTGCGCGGCGAATTCAATGAATTCGTGGAACTGCTTCCGGCCCAGCAGCGCATGCAGGAGGAGTGGTACAAGGGGACCGCAGATGCGGTCTACCAGAATCTCGATATTCTGCGTGGACATGCGCCTCGCCACATCATCATTCTGGCCGGCGATCACATCTACAAGATGGACTATGGAAAGTTGCTGGCGGCTCATGTCAGCACGCAGGCGGACATGACCATTGCCTGTCTGACGGTACCCATCGAGGAAGCTTCGGCCTTTGGTGTCATGACGGTCAATACCGAAGGAAGGATCGTGGCCTTCGATGAAAAACCCGAGCATCCCAGTTCCCTGCCGGGGGATCCCAGTCGGGCCTTGGCCAGCATGGGGATCTATGTGTTCAGTGCCGATTTCCTCATGGATCAGTTGATCCGCGATGCAGAGGACAGCACTTCCACCCACGATTTTGGTCATGATCTGATTCCCTGGTTGGTCCCTCGCCACCGAGTCTTTGCCCAACCCTTCGAAGAAAGTTGCGTGTGCGAACCGGACACTGCCCCCTACTGGCGTGACGTAGGGACGGTGGATGCTTATTGGGATGCCAACATGGAAATGACCAAGGTCGTTCCCGACCTCAACCTCTATGACAGGAACTGGCCAATCTGGACCTATCAGGAGCAATTGCCCCCTGCCAAGTTCGTGTTTGATGAGGACGGGCGACGGGGGTACGCCGTGGATTCACTGATTTCCGGTGGAAACATCATCAGCGGGGGCGTGGTACGGCGCTCCGTACTGTTTTCTGATGTTCACGTCAATGCCAATGCCCTGGTGGAAGATGCCGTGATCCTGCCAAATGTTCGGATAGGCAAGGACGCACGGTTGAAACGGGTCGTGGTCGATCGTGGCTGCATCATCCCCGAAGGGTTGGTGGCTGGCGTAGATCCGCTGCAAGATCGTGAGCGTTTTTATGTTTCGGAAAACGGGATCACGCTCATCACCGCCGAAATGCTCAACCAACGCAATTATCACCCCGGCTGATTTTGTCCATGACTGAAGAAACGCGTACCCTGAAACTCATCCTGTGCTGGCACATGCACCAACCGGATTATCGCAACGCTCTGACCCGGGAATTTGAACTGCCCTGGACCTATCTGCATGCCCTGAAAGATTATACGGACATGGCGGCTCACCTGGAGCGCTACCCGAATCTGCCGGTAGTGGTGAACCTGGTTCCGTCTCTGATGGATCAGTTGGTAGATTATGCAGAACAATTTCATTTGGGGACTTGGCGTGACCCCCTCCTGCGCTGGTTGGTCACCCCTTCGCTGGAAGATCTCTCAATGGCAGAACGCCATGCTCTGATCGGCACTTGCCTGCGTTGCCATGCCCCCAAGATGATCGATCCCTTTCCGGGTTATGCTCGATTGCGCGACTGTATCCAACGCTTCCAGAAAGATGGTGTAGAGCCCGCAACCTACGTTTCTGGACAGTTTCTGGCAGACCTGCTGGTTTGGTACCACCTTGCCTGGACGGGGGAAAGTCTGCGCAAGACGGTTCCACTCCTGGGGCGCCTGATGGCGCAGGGGGAGGGTTATACCCTGGCGGATCGGCAAGCCCTGAATGCGTTGGTCGGCGAAACACTGAGTTCGATTTTGCTGCGCTATCGAGCACTTCAACAGTCAGGACAAGTGGAACTGTCCACGACCCCCAATACCCACCCCATCCTTCCTCTCCTTCTGGACTTTGCCACAGCGCGGGAAGCCGTGCCTCATTTGGCCTTGCCCCGACATTCTCATTATCCGGGAGGAGAAAACCGGGCTGTCGATCATATCCGGAAAGCGTTCGATGCCTATCAGGGACAGTTTGACCAGAATCCGGTCGGATTCTGGCCGGGAGAAGGAGCCCTGTCTACCGCCACTCTGGAGATGTTTGCCATGCAGGGTCTCGCCTGGACCGCCAGCAGTGAAAACGTTCTGGCCAAGACCCTGCGTTTATCCTGGGGACAGGAAACCCTGCCTAAAGAACAGTGGCTTTATCGACCCTATCTGTTCAAAACCGAAGGCCATGAGTTGCGGGTTTTTTTCCGGGATGACCAACTTTCGGATCGAATCGGATTTGAGTATGCACAATGGGATGGTAAAAATGCGGCCGAGGACTTCATTCGCCAACTGGAAATGATTCTGGAATCCACGCCCGAAGATCAGGATCCCGTGGTCACGGTCATTCTGGATGGGGAAAACGCCTGGGAATACTACCCTTACAACGGTTACTATTTTCTTGATTACCTCTATCAAGCGCTGGATTCTCACCCTGTGATACGCCCCGTCACCTTTGCTGCCCTGTGCCAGCAGCCTGATGAAATGGACTTGCCTGTCCTAAAGCAAATAGTGGCGGGCAGTTGGGTTTACGGATCCCTGACCACTTGGATGGGTAATCCCGACAAGAATGTGGCCTGGGACTTGCTGGTAGAGGCAAAAATGGCCTGTGATCGCGTGCTTCCCACCCTGTCTCCCGAGCAACAAGATCAAGTCACCCGTCAACTGGCTGTCTGCGAAGGGTCGGATTGGTTCTGGTGGTTTGGGGATTACAACTCGGCTGAGAGTGTTCAATTATTTGACCGCCTTTATCGCCTGAATTTGACGACCCTCTATCAACTCCTGTCCCTCGATCCACCTCGTATCCTGTCCCTTCCCTTCAGTCGGGGAAGTCGTGGCCAGGAAGCGGGAGGAGCCATGCGCCGTAATATCCATCCCTGAACGAGTCCGTCATGCCCAAAAAAATTGCTTTTCTGATGGGGGTCCACGCGCATCAACCTGTGGGCAATTTCCCTTCCGTCCTTGCCGATGCCCATCAGCGTTGTTATGGCCCTTTTTTGCGTTTGATGGCCCGCTTTCCGGAATTTCCCTTTGCCCTCCACGTCAGTGGTTGGTTGCTGGACCAATGGTTGGACCATGATCCGGAAGATATGGAATTGCTCAAAATCATGGTAAGGCGTGGGCAGGCAGAACTCTTTACGGCAGGTTATGCCGAGCCGGTGCTGGCCGCCATTCCCGAAGCGGATCGACGGGGTCAGGTGCAATTCCTGTCCCAACGGATTCACGATTGTTTCGGTGTGAAACCCGGTGGTTCCTGGCTCACCGAACGGGTCTGGGAATCTTCTGTGGTATCCGCGCTGCACCAGAGCGGGGTGCGTTACGTCACGGTGGACGACTATCATTTTCTTTGTGCCGGTGTGCCCGCAGAGCGCCTGAATGGCTATTTCACCACGGAAGAAGGCGGAGAGAGACTCGATATATTTCCCATTGCCGAGGGACTGCGCTACCGTATTCCCTTCACACAGGCCAACGAAGTCGTCAGTTATCTGGAGGGCATGGCGCGGGACGATCGAATGGAAGCCGCGATCTATTTCGATGACATCGAAAAATTTGGCATCTGGCCGGAAACCTATGAATGGGTCTATGAAAAGGGATGGCTGGAACAGTTCATCCAGGGAGTTCTCAATTCCCCCTTCATCGAACCCATGACCTATGCGCGCTACCATGCCCAGAATGCAACCCGGGGGCCGGTCTATCTGCCTACCACTTCGTATATCGAAATGAATGAGTGGACCTTGCCCGCCCAGGCCGGAGAACACTATGCCCATCTGGTGGAACGGGCGCGGAATGAGCAGACTTATGGTCAGGATCGGCCATTTTTGCGTGGCGGGATCTGGCGAAATTTCATGATGCGTTATCCAGAAGCCAATCATCTGCACAAACGGATGCTGGGCCTGTCCGCGCGCTTCCAAGCCCTGCCTGCGCTACAGCAAACTGCTGAGCGCCGTCGTCTGCTGTACGAAACCCAGGCCAATGATGCCTACTGGCATGGCTTGTTCGGGGGACTTTATCTTCCGCATTTGCGGCGCGCCCTGTATCACGCCCTGTTACAACTGGAGGCCGATCTCGACCGGCATCATCCGCGCCCCGCGTTGGCGCGCTACGATCTGGACCTGGATGGTCATGAGGAAATCGTTCTTCAGAATGGGCAGATTCAAGCGATCATCGCCGGCAATGGGCCAGCCCATGTACTGGAACTGGACGTCTATGAACTGGCCCATAATTTTGCCGATACGCTGACCCGTCAGCGGGAGCATTATCATGCCAAAGTTCTGACTCAACCCGATGTATCCTCTTCCACTGGCCTCAGTAACCCCCACGAAAGGGTCCAGTTCAAACATCCTCTGAGTGCCGGGGATTTGGTCTTCGATTCGACCCGGCGCGCGCTGTTCACCGATTACGCACGAAGGGATGGAGAACGATGCTTGCTCGAATATGATGAGATCCGGGCGGATGAAACAGACTCAGGTGTGAAATTTCTGGGCCGGACGCAGGGGGCTCGTAAAGAGATTTCCCTGCTGGCGCAGGCCCTGCTGGTCCGTTATGAGCATCCAGACCCTGTCTTCTGGTCAACGCTGGAGATTGAACTCAATCTGGTCATGCCCAGTTGCGATGGTCCGGCAGGTCGTTTTGAATTCAATGGAGAAATTCCCGGGGGGTTTGGCCAGGATATCGAACTCAACGGAGTGACCCAGTTGGTTCTGCGCGATGAGGTCCTGGGAGGAGGGGTGACCGTGGGGTGCAACATGCCCTGTCGGGTTACTTCTCGTCCCTGCCATAGTGTTTCCCAGTCGGAAGCCGGTTTCGAGAAAATCATGCAGGCCGTGACATTGACCTTTACCGATTTTTCAGCGCCCGTCCAGAACCTGCTGATGACCCTGACGGCCTGGCCAACCTCATGAAACGTGCCGATTTCTCAGAACATTCCGAGGCCGAAGAGCAGGGTTGCGCTGCCCAGTCCCAATAATTTCAGAAAAATTCCCCGATTGCGCGCGCGGTTTCCGAAAACCAGGGTATATCCGCCTTCCAGCATGATATTGCTGCCGGCCGCCATGATCAACGCGCCCGCACTCTGCGCGAGGGACAGATCATGACGGGAATTGTTGAGCAACGACATGATGAATGGGTTGATATCGGTAAAACCGATCACAAGAGCCAGGATCTCTATTCCGCCCGAGCCAAAATCCTGCAGGATGAAGTGGGTCAAGGCAGTCATGAGCACGAATAGAAAAGCAAAAAGCAATGCGGTACGCAGGGCCAGAGGGTTGCTGTTGGTCACGTTGTCTACGGTATCGGGCAACTTTTTGTCTGTTTTACGCTGGCTGAGCCAGGCAAGACCCAGGGCAATCATGCCTCCGCCCAGAAGGGGCAAGGCACAGTAACGAAGCAGCATGGGTGCCATCAATAGGACCAGCAGTAACAGTCGGACGTACATCATGCCCACAGCACCCAGAATGCCGCCATGGATCCGGGCGAGAGAAGCGGAAGGAGGGGCCGAGGCCCGAGCCAAAACCACAATGGTGGCTGTGCTGGAGTAGATGCCTCCGAGTAACCCGGTCACCAGATAGCCGCTTCCCTTGAACACATAGCGACGCAACAGGTAACCGGCATAGGAAATGGCGGAAATCACGACGACCGCCATCCATACCGAAAAGGGGGTGAGGGGCAAGTTCTTGAACGGATATTCCTTGGGCAGGAGCGGGAGGATCACTGCGGAGAGCAGCAGGAACTTGGATAAGGTCAGCAATTCCAGGCGATCCATGGTCGCAATCAGGTGATGGGTCAAGGGGCGCGCGCCCAGGACCAGGACCACGGTGACAAAAAGCAGGATCAGGAACCAGAGCGGAAACAGTTGAACACTCGGCCCATAGGTATAGACCAGCATGCCGATCAGGAATTGATGGATGCCTTTCTGACCCGCCTGCAATTTATGGTGGTAAAACTGCACGAATAACGCAATCAGAAACAACATGCCCCCGAGATAGAGCAGACCGGCCGGGTTCAGAGTGTAGAGAAGAAATCCCAGTGCCGCGATGAATGCATAGGTGCGGGATGAACCCATGGCGAGCGGATGTTCCAGATGGCGCGTGAGAAGATATTCACGGAATTCCAGCCCGGTTAAAAACCCCAGACAGACCACCAGCAGAAAATGGGTGCCGAGTTGAGAGGATAATTCCAGAAGGAACAGATGAAGTTGGGACATGACCTGAAATGACAACTGTTGAAAATCTGTTAAAATGCTAATTAGTGAACATTGACAAATCGTAAAACCACCCTACTAACCAGCCAATTCATCCGCCATGGGCAGACCGCCGCGTCAACTTCCCTCCCCAAGCCCGTCCAGCGCCACGCTTCCTGCTGCCGAGGATACGCTGGAGGCCGTGACCCACATCATGGCTCCAATGATACGCTTGCTCCTGTCCTGCGGGGTGGATTACGTACGTTTTGCTGCCGTGCTCAAGCAGACCTTCATCGAACAGGCTCAAAGCGAACTCGAGGAAGCCCATTGCAAGGATACCGATTCAGCCCTGAGTTTGTTGAGCGGAGTTCATCGCAAGGATGTGCGCTATTGGCGTGAAAATGGCATGGGGGATCGGATTGCGCGAAAGGTTTCCTTGAGTAGCCAGGTATTCTCTCACTGGATACAAAACCCACTCTATCGCGATCGCTTCAAAAACCCCAAACCCCTGTTGCGTATCGGGGATGAAATCTCCTTTGAGACGCTGGTGCGTCAGATTACTCAAGATGTTCATCCCTACACGGTGCTTTCTGAATTGGTTCGTCTGGGATTGGTGACCATCAGGAAAAAACAGGGGCAAGACTGGGTCATTCCTTCTCCACGGGGGTTTGTGCCTCCAGCGGGTTCTACCGAACTCATGGAACTGTTTTCCGGAAATCTGGGAGACCATGTATCCGCCGCCGTCAGCAACATCAAAGGTCATGAGCCCCGTCTTGAACAAAGTGTCTTCGTCAGCGGATTGACTCCAGAATCTGCGGCCAAACTTGCCCAACTGTCTCAGAAACTCTGGTCTCAGGTGCGTAGCGAAATGATCCGCGAAAGCAGTCTGCTCTACGAGCAAGATCGAAACGATCCGCAGGCCTCGTGCCGGATTCGTTTTGGATCCTATTTCTGGGACGCCCCTCTGTCTCTGTCGGAGTCGCCTGATGTCCAAAGGGGTGAAACTCCAGACAATGACCCTTCCCGGTGAGTTCCTGCATGTCTTCTTTCCATTTCCTGGGCATCCTGAAAGCCTTGAGTAATGCACTCGGCAGGGTGGGACCGCTCTTGTTGATTCCCATCCTGACTTCCTGT
>NZ_DAHVHV010000040.1:0-19509 GCF_027317285.1 Ferrovum sp.
GTCTTATCCCAGGGGGCTGCCTTCGCCATTGGTATTCCTCCACATCTCTACGCATTTCACTGCTACACGTGGAATTCTACCCCCCTCTGACAGACTCTAGCTTGCCAGTCTCAAACGCAGTTCCCAAGTTAAGCTCGGGGCTTTCACATCTGACTTAACAAACCGCCTGCGCACGCTTTACGCCCAGTAATTCCGATTAACGCTCGCACCCTACGTATTACCGCGGCTGCTGGCACGTAGTTAGCCGGTGCTTCTTCTTGAGGTACCGTCATCAATCCAGAGTATTCGCCTGAACCTTTTCTTCCCTCACGAAAGAGCTTTACAACCCGAAGGCCTTCTTCACTCACGCGGCATGGCTGGATCAGGGTTTCCCCCATTGTCCAAAATTCCCCACTGCTGCCTCCCGTAGGAGTCTGGGCCGTGTCTCAGTCCCAGTGTGGCTGATCATCCTCTCAGACCAGCTACCGATCGTCGCCTTGGTAAGCCTTTACCTCACCAACTAGCTAATCGGACATCGGCCGCTCCTCCAGCGCGAGGCCTTTCGGTCCCCCGCTTTCCTCCTCAGAGCTTATGCGGTATTAGCACAACTTTCGCTGCGTTATCCCCCACTCAAGGATACGTTCCGATGTATTACTCACCCGTTCGCCACTCGCCACCAGGGTTGCCCCCGTGCTGCCGTTCGACTTGCATGTGTAAAGCATGCCGCCAGCGTTCAATCTGAGCCAGGATCAAACTCTTCAGTTCAAATCCTCTTTTGCAACAACGCATTCCTGCGCCATCGCCCCACTCAAAGTAACCTAACGGTTATTTCTTCGTGAGCACTACAATTTATTACTCCCTTGTAGTACCCACACCTATCGGTATCAAATTTTTAAAGAGCAATCAGTTTTGCCTGTTTCGCTGCATTTGTGCAACGAAAGATCGCCATTATACAGAGCCCACAGGGCATGTCAACTCTATCGACAATCTTTTTTCGGAAGCCGACAGATCTCACCCTCCGCCCTTTCCAGCGTACCCCGTACAACCGACTGAGGGAATGAGGATTTCTGCCGAAAATTTGACGATCGAGGCCTGAAACGCATCACCCGGAAACCCGGCAAAATCGAATGCCCGCCCAAGGAAAGGCAGCGAAACCGACCTGGTCACTCAAAAGCCCATGGAAATTTTCAGCCCCGTACAAACCTGCCCGACATGGTTGCCTCCACCTCACTTCTGGCAATCACTCATTTCCTGTCAACCTTTTTTTTGATGGGACGTTGTTGGTATGTGGCGCGTGTGACGGGTTTTACCAGTTACAATAGTGCCGCCCCTTTTGGGCAGTAGTTTTTGTTCCATGAAGTTATCAATCTCGACAACAAAGGAAATCACCATGATTCGTTCTACTCTCATCGCCGCCCTGCTGGCCACATTCACCGCCACCGCCTTTGCTGCTGCTGACGCCGCTCCTGCTGCTGCCGATGCACCCAAGGATGCCCCCAAGAAAGAAGCCAAGAAGATGAAGCATCACCACGCCAAGAAAGCAGAAAAGAAAGCTGCTGCTCCTGCCGCAACTCCTGCTGCAGATACCAAGGCTGCCAAGTAAGTTTTATTGCTGAAATGAAAAAGGCGACCCGCGGGTCGCCTTTTTCATGTTCGAGAAGCCGGTTTCAGGATCACGAGGCTCCGACACTCGCCATCGGCTGGCTGGTGCGGTTACCATTAAAATCGAGCCAGCAACGAGACTTGAAATCGTAGAGTTTGCACAGCCGGGCTGTCTTGAAATACCAGGCCCACGAGAAAGGCTGCACAACGATTCGACCCGGCAGATGGGTTTCAAGAAAACTCTGCGCTTCCTTCAGGCGATACAACGGAATGCCCATATCCAGGTGGTGCGCCGTATGTTCCATGATATGGTGCATCAGTGCTCCCACCCTGAAACGAAAAATCAGATGCACCGTGGTGGAAACGAAGGGTTGGGCTTGCGTCCATTCAACCTTGTTGTCGTACCATGCGACCCGGGTATGCGTGTGATGCGCGTAAACCACGAACCCGATCATGAAATTCCAAAACACAAAGGGAATCAGAAAGCCCGCCAATTCGGTCATCCAGAAACTCTGGTGCGTCACGTGGGCAATGATGGCCAGAAGCGTTACCCAGACCAGTGCGAATGCTGAAACCAGCAGACCGTCCCAGACGAATGCCGGACGTTGTGCGCCCATGTAGGTCTTGGTGGGAAAGTACATGCGCAACCACCACATTTCTATGAAGTAGTAGAGGCCAGGCACCATACCGCTCCGATAAATCCGCTCCAGCCACTGGCGCGCCGGAGAAAGAGCCCGGTACTCTTCCAGGGAATAGGGTGCCCAGACAAAATCGAAACCCTTCAGGTTGGTTTGCCCATGGTGGACCAGATTGTGGCCAATATCCCACAAACTGTACGGGGTCAGGGAAGGCAGGAACGCAATTCGTCCCAATACCCGGTTCAACTTGCGGTGGGGCGTCAGACTTTGATGGCAGGCATCGTGCCCCAGAATGAAAAGGCGACCGATGACAAAACCCGCAACCATGCCGGCCAGAATTTTGGCGAAACCGGATGAAAACCAGACGGTGGCCCAAATCAATCCAAAAAACAGGGCGAAATCAAAGACGATCATGAGGATTGGCAAGGCAGTACGCTTGCCGCAGAGCGGCACCAGCCACGAACGAACCAACTTGCGACCAGGGAACGGCGCAGCAGGGTCGATGATGGGTATGGGTTCGGGAGATAATGTGGTCGAGTGATCTACCATAGTTACTGTATTATCCTGTCTGATGACAATGGTGGCGAGTATTCTAACTGATTTCAAATGTCTCCGTATTTGATTGAGCGCAAACCACTGGAGAGATTAATTCATGCGCCTTCTTAGCCCTTTGAATCCTCCCTTGACCAAATGGTTCAATCAACGCGTCTGGATCATTGGCGCCACCCGCGGTATTGGCGCGGCAGTAGCGCGTGCCCTGGCCATCAAAAATGCCCGTCTCTGCCTGTCTGGTCGTGACCTCTCGGGGTTGCAGGAATGGCATGACACCCTGACACCCGATCAGAAAACACGCACCACCCTGACCGTACTTGATATCCGTGCTCCGCAAAACATTCAGGAAATCGCTCAGAACCTGCTTCTGGCCTGGGGAGGAATCGACCTGGTCCTGGTCGTCGCGGGTGTTTACGACGGAATCTGCGCCCCAGACCTCACCCCCGATCTGATGCCTTTGATCGAGGATACGTTGCAGACCAACCTGCTCGGCCCCTATCATGTGTTGGCCGCCGTACTTCCCCTGCTACGCCGCCAACGGTACGGGCACCTTGCCTTCGTCAGCAGCGTGGCGGGCTACAATGGCCTGCCCAGGGCCCTGGCCTACGCACCCAGCAAAGCCGCTCTCAATAACCTGTGCGAGGGTTTGTACTTCGAACTTCGTCCGCACGGCATCGGCGTCTCGCGTATCTGCCCGGGTTTTGTGGCCACGGACATGACCTCGCATGCAGACCATTTCATGCCCGCCCTGATGCAACCCGACCAGGCTGCCCATGAAATTCTTGCGGGATTGGAACGCGGTGACTTCGAGATTCACTTTCCCAAGCGCTTCACGACGCTGCTCAAGATCGCGCAATGGCTGCCAAGGCGCCTCTATTTTTACCTGCTTGGGCGGGCCATTGCCCGCAGTTCCCGATGAGCGTTTTATTGACCACCCCATACAAATAGTGGTAACCTTCCAACCTGACCACTACATATTGTGGTTTTAGAGGTTTTCTGATTTTCCTTATTTTTTTCAGGCCCCTACATCGAACTGACTTTTTCCACAGAGGATATCCATGCTGAGCGCAACCAAGTCTCCTTCCCTGTCGCATCCAGAGGTTCCCTTACAAGTCGTTTCCCTGGATATCTGGGATAAAAAGTACCGTCTCAAAAACAAGCAGGGGGAACCGATCGATCAGCAGATCGATGACACTTTCAAGCGTGTCGCCAGAGCCCTGGCCGATACGGAAGAGAACGACGAAAAGCGGGCCTTCTGGTATGACAAATTTCTTTGGGCCTTGCGCCGCGGCGCCATTCCGGCCGGGAGAATCATCTCGAATGCCGGGGCACTGGAACATAAACCGGCCACCAGCACCATCAACTGCACCGTGTCGGGCATCGTGGAAGACAGCATGAACGGCATTCTGGAAAAGGTTCATGAGGCCGGCCTCACGCTCAAGGCGGGGTGCGGCATCGGTTACGAGTTTTCCACTTTGCGCCCCAAGGGCGCTTTTGTGGCGGGGGCAGGCGCTTATACATCCGGTCCCTTATCCTTCATGGATATCTACGACAAAATGTGTTTCACCGTGTCCTCTGCGGGAGGACGAAGAGGCGCCCAAATGGCGACCTTCGACATCTCCCACCCGGATGTGCCGGATTTCATCAAGGCCAAACGTGAGGCGGGACGGTTGCGTCAGTTCAACCTGTCCTGTCTCATTACACGCGAATTCATGGAAGCGGTGAAAAACGATCAGAACTGGCCCCTGGCTTTCCCGATCAGCCAGAGCGAGGCCGATTCCCTCGATGTTGCCTCAAATGCCGAGATTGTGTGGCGCGACTGGCCCAGTCATGAAAAAAAATATGTGGAGCGGGCCGATGGCAAGATCGCCTGCCGGATCTACAAGACGCTCAAGGCTCGCCGTCTGTGGGATGTCATCATGTCTTCCACCTACGATTATGCCGAACCCGGCTTCATCCTCATCGACCGGGTCAATGAAATGAACAATAACTGGTGGTGCGAAAACATCCGCGCCACCAACCCCTGCGGGGAACAGCCCCTGCCTCCCTACGGCGCGTGCCTGCTGGGATCCATCAACCTGACACAGTTCGTCCGTTGCCCCTTTACCGAACAGGCTCACTTCGATTGGACAGAATATCGGGAAGTCGTGCGCATCTTCACCCGAATGCTCGATAATGTGGTCGACATCAATGGCCTGCCGTTGCCTCAGCAACGCGAGGAAATCATCCGAAAGCGTCGGCATGGCATGGGTTATCTGGGGTTGGGCTCGACCCTCACCTTGCTGCGAATGAATTATGGGTCCCCGGAATCCCTGGCCTTCACCGAAGAAGTAACCCGCGTCATGGCTGAGGAAGGCTGGGAGGTCGGGCTGGAACTGGCTTCAGAAAAGGGGCCAGCCCCCATCATGGAAGAAACATTCGTCATCACCTCCGCACTGCTCGCGCAACGGCCTGAAATGGCCCGGGACGGCCTGAAAGTGGGGGACAGCGTGCCGGGAAAGGTTTTGCTGGGACGCTATAGCCGTTACTTCCAGCAGTTTCCCGAAACCCTGCGCGAACGCATTGCCACCCAAGGGGTCCGTTTTACCCATCACACTTCCATTGCCCCTACGGGAACCATCTCTCTCTCGCTGGGAAACAACGCCAGCAACGGAATCGAGCCTTCCTTTGCCCACCATTACAGCCGCAATGTCATTCGGGAAGGAAAGAAATCCAAGGAAAAGGTGGATGTGTTTTCCTACGAATTGCTGGCCTACCGCTCCCTCGTCAACCCCAAGGCCATGCCCCACGCCCAGGATGAGGATACCCGTCTGCCCGACTATTTCGTGGATTCCTCCGTCATCTCGGCCCGCGCTCATGTGGACATCCAGGCCGCTGCCCAGAAATGGATCGACAGTTCCATTTCCAAGACCATCAACGTACCGACGGATTATCCCTATGACGAATTCAAGGATATCTATTTTTATGCCTATGAAAAGGGCTTGAAGGGATGCACGACCTTCCGCTTCAATCCCGAGGCCTTCCAGGGGGTACTGGTCACGGAAAAGGATCTGGAAAACACCACCTACCGTTTCACCCTGGAGGATGGCAGCACCCTCGATGCCAAAGGCAACGAAACCATCGAGTACGATGGTGAATTGCACAGTGCCGCCAACCTGTATGATGCCCTGAAGGAAGGGTACTACGGCAAGTTCTGAAGAATGGCTCGTTGCCCCCATGTTCACTGCTCAAGGAAGACCCCATCATGACCCTCAAAATCGACAAGAAAATCGTGGGATATACCGTCGTTACGGAAGAACAGTCCAACCCCCTTTCTGCGCCGGGAAATCCCCACTCTCTGGCGCCCATCCACCAGTTGGGCGAGCCCCTCTCCCGCCCCGAAAAACTGGTGGGAAATACCTACAAGATCAAGACCCCCGTGACGGATCACGCGCTCTACATCACCATCAATGATATCGTCATGAACGCTGGCACGCCCCAGGAACATCGCCGTCCTTTTGAAATATTCATCAACTCCAAAAACATGGAGCATTTTCAATGGATCGTGGCACTGACCCGCGTGATGTCTGCCGTGTTCCGAAAAGGGGGAGACATCACATTTCTGGTGGAAGAACTGCACAGCGTTTTCGACCCCAAGGGGGGATACTTCAAAAAAGGGGGAAAATACATTCCCAGTCTGGTCGCTGAAATTGGAGAGGTACTCAAAGAACACCTGATGGAGATCGGCATGCTCAGCCGCCCCGAACATGATCCCAAACAGAAGGTCTTTCTGGAGGAAAAACGACAGGAGTTCGTTAAACGTCACGCCTCGGGCCAACCTCAGGAGACAGGCTTCCCTGAAGGCGCATCCCTGTGCGCCAAATGTTCCACCCAGGCCGTGATCAAAATGGATGGATGCCTGACCTGTCTCAACTGCGGGGACAGCAAATGCAGTTAACGGAGTGACTGAAGACCGGCATGGGGTGGCAAGGTTGTATACTGTTCGCTGATCGTCGTCTTTTATCCCTTTGATGAGAAAACTCCCTTCGCTTCATGCGGTCCGAATCTTCGAGGCCTGTGCCCGGGTCCTGAACTTTTCTCTGGCGGCACGTGAATTATGTCTGACCCACAGTGCGGTCAGCCATCAGATCCGTCAGTTGGAGGATTGGATCGGCCAACCGCTCTTCACCCGCCATGCGGCAGGCGTTCAACTGACCCCCGCAGGACAGACTCTGCAACGGGCCGCTACCGAGGCCCTGTCTGCACTGGAAGAAGCCTGTCACCAGTTACTTGCCTCCCCCCCGGGGCAAACACTGACCCTGGCCGCACCAGGGGGGTTCATGGCGCTCTGGTTGATCCAGCGCCTGGAAAACTTTGAACAGCAACACCCTCATATCCGTCTGCAATTACAAACCCAGGGAACTTTCAACGATCTGGTCACGGATCGCATCGATGCCCTGGTGGTCAGCGGCTGCCCCCCCTGGCCTCACGGCGTCCAGGGACAGACGCTCTTTTCCGACCGCGCCGGCCCCGTCTGCGCCCCGGACTGGACCCCCCTCCCCCACACGGCCGCTGATCTTTCTGGCCAACCCTTGCTCTACACCCTGTCCCGTCGTAACGCCTGGACCGACTGGGCAGAACTCAACGGACTGGAAAACCCACGCCTGCACCTGGTCCGTCACTTCGACAACTTACAACTGATGCTGGAAGCAGCCGTGGCAAAACTGGGCATCGCCATCGCACCGGAACGTCTGGCCCGCAGGGAACTCAATCAGGGTCGCCTGGTCGCACCACTGGGTTTTGTTCAAGGTCCTTCGGAGTTTGCCCTATGCCTTCCCAGTCACCGCGCAGACGACCCTCTGCTGGCAGCCCTGTGCCAGTGGATGGTCGCCCAGGCCCAAACAGAATCCCCGCTGCCATGATCTTTTTTGCCACCGTTTTTTTCCCCGAGACCCAGTCCTCATGCTAACGCCCTTTGTCCTGGCCTGTCTCAGTTATGCACTCATGCTGGTGGCCTTTTACAATCCCCGCAGACGCGGTTTCCACATGCCGGTCATGCTCGCCACCATCCTGTTCGACGTTGCCATGCCCGTGTTCCTGTATACCCATCGTCATTGGTGGCACCGTTTGATCGAGCAGGAGGATCTTTACTCTTTTGGCATCTGGATGCATTTCGGACTACTCATCACGCTCTATGCGCTGGAAGCTGCCCAAATCTGGAGCGCCCGAAAAATTCTGGCAGGAGACCCCTCGGCCAGGGCAACGCACCACCATCAGGCCCGCGCCCTCCTGATGGTACGAGCTTTGGTATTGATCACCGGGGGCATTCTGGCCGACCCCACCTGAAATCATGCCCCATTTTTCCGCCAATTTGAACTGGCTATACTCTGAAGTCCCTTTCCCCAATCGTGCCGCTCAAGCGGCCACCGACGGTTTCAGCGCCGTCGAATGCCTATTCCCGTATCAGGAACTGCCTGCACGGGAATTTCATGTTCAACTCACAGATCAGGCACTGGATCTGGTGTTGTTCAACACCCCTCCCGGAAATTGGGCCCAGGGTGAGCGCGGGCTGGCCATTCATGAAGAAAAACAGGCGGAGTTTCGTCAGAGTTTCCTTGAAGTGGCCCTGCCTTATGCGCTTGTCACCCATTGTCCCCGTCTGCATGTCATGGCAGGTGTCATGGGGCCCGACGACTCCCCCCAACGCCTGCGGGACACCTTTCTGGAGAACCTGGCCTGGGCTTGTCGCCAGGCCGCCGTTCACCATCTGGGTCTGGTCATAGAACCCATCAATCCCATGGACATGCCCAACTATTTTTTGACCCACCAAGCCCAGGCCCACGCCTTGGTCCAGACCCTCGATGCCGCCAATCTGGGGGTCCAGATGGACCTTTACCACTGCCATCGCGTGGAGGGGCAGGTCACCCAGGAGGTGCTTCACTGGGTCCCCTCAGGACGGGTACATCACATGCAGATAGCCGGCTTCCCCGGACGCCATGAGCCGATAGGCGGAGACATCGATTATCCCTCTCTGTTCGCCCTACTCGATACCCTGGGCTACGAGGGCCATGTCGGCTGCGAATATCAGCCCACCACCACCACGCGAGCAGGACTTTTGCAGTGGTGGCCCGATCAAAGGAAGATCCTTCATGGCGCACGAAAAAATCAAACGACTATTTGACCTGCTCACAGGCTTTGGTGTGCTTGCAGGGTTATCACCCGTCCTATTGATCACAGCCCTGCTGGTGCGCCTGACCTCACCGGGACCGATCCTGTACTGGTCACAACGGGTGGGCAGGAACAACCAGTTATTTTCCATGCCGAAATTTCGCACCATGCGCGTGGGCACGCCTGCCGTGGCCACTCATCTCCTGAAGGACCCGGATCAGTATCTGACTCCGGTGGGCTCGCTGCTGCGCAAAACCAGCCTGGATGAACTCCCCCAGTTATGGAGCATTCTCACGGGCGACATGAGTTTTGTGGGACCTCGTCCGGCGCTGTTCAACCAACAGGATCTGATCGAGCAGCGCACTGCCTGTGGGGTCCATGTCCTGGTCCCCGGGTTGACCGGCTGGGCACAGATCAACGGGCGTGACGAAATTCCCATTCCCAAAAAAGTGGCTCTGGATGCCTACTACCTTTCCCACCGTTCCCTGGGACTGGATATGCTCATCCTGTGGCGCACCGCCCTGCAAGTCCTGCGCCGCGAAGGGATCACTCACTGACGGCCATAGACATCGCCGTAACGAACGATATCGTCTTCGCCCAGATACCCGCCGGACTGCACCTCGATAATCTCGAGGGGGATGGTTCCCGGATTGGATAGACGGTGGACTTCCCCTTGAGGAATATAGGTAGACTGGTTTTCATGAAGCAAAAAAGTCCGATCCTCACAGGTCACTTCTGCAGTCCCCTGCACCACAATCCAATGTTCGGCCCGATGGTAGTGCTTTTGAAGGCTGAGACTGGCCTTCGGTTTGACCTGGATCCGTTTGACCTTGAAGCGTTCCCCCTCATCAATACTGTCGTACCACCCCCAAGGTCGATGTACCTTGCGGTGCAGGTTATGTTCTTCCCGCTTTTGCTGCTGAAGGGCAGTCACGACCTGTTTGACCTTCTGACTTTGAGAACGATCCGCCACCAGCACGGCATCCGGTGTCTCCACAATCACGAGATTATCCACGCCCACGGTGGAAACCAGGCGATAGTTGGCGTGAACCAATGAATTCCGGGTATCCACCAGCAAAACGTCGCCCTGCGTGACGTTGCCCGAAACATCTGCCACATTCGCCTGACAGACCGCGTCCCAGGCCCCAAGATCGCTCCACCCCGCCTGCAGTGGGGTCATCCGGATGGGGACAAATGAACCGGGACACCGTTCCACAACCGCATAATCCACCGACACGCTGGGCACCTGGGAGAAGAACCCCTGATCCGGTCGTGTGAATATCCCATCCACCGAACGCTTTTCCCAAGCCGATCGAACGGGTTCCAGAATATCAGGACGAAACTCGCCCAACGCAGCGAGCCATACGCTCGCTCGCAGCACGAACATGCCCCCATTCCAGGTGTATTCCCCGCTCTCCAGGTATTTTTGGGCTGTTTCAAGGTCCGGTTTTTCCGTAAATTGCCCCACTTCCCAGGTTCCCTGCAGATCCACCTGTCCTGTACGCCGAATATAGCCGTACCCCGTCTCGGGATGATCCGGGGGAATCCCCAGAAGAACCACCCCTCCCTGAGCCGCTGTCCTGATACTGCGTCGCACCGCCTCGGTAAAAGCATCGCGCTCTGCCACGTTTTGATCGGCAGGCATCACGACCAGAATGGGGTCTTCCCCGGAAGACTGTGCCTGAAGGGCAGCCAGGGTCAATGCTGGCGCCGTGTTCCGCGCCACAGGTTCCAGCAGGAAATGAACTGCCTCTGCAGATTCCATGGCATTCAGTTGATCGAGCGCCAGAAACCGGTGATCCTCATGCATGACCAGAAGCAAATCATCCAGATGGATGTCCGTCCCTGCAAGCGCACGCGCCCGTACCACCGACTGCTGAAAAAGGCTTTCCTTACCCGTCAGGGGAAGAAACTGCTTGGGAAAACCCGCACGGGACAAGGGCCAGAGACGTGTCCCCGAACCTCCGCAAAGAATGACCGGAACGATGTGATGCATCTCTCGCAGGATTCCTGAAATAAGTTAAAAAGAAACGGTTCCACCCGGCTTGAGTTCCAGTACTTTGGTCCGGGTCGGCCCCAGGGCCTTGATGAACTCCTCCGGGGTTCCCTTCAACAGGGGAAAGGTTCCGTAATGCACAGGAAGGACATAGCGGGCATGAATCCAGTAACGCATGGCAAAAGCCGCTTCGACGGGCCCCATGGTGTAGTTCCCCCCAATCGGTATCACCACCAGATCGGGACGATAATAATCACCGATGAATTTCATGTCGCTGAATAACCCGGTATCACCCATGTCGTAGATTTTGAACCCGTTTTCCAATTCGATCACGTAGCCTACCGGTTCTCCGCCATTATGAATCTCGTGCTGACCTGTCGCTGGATTGAGCCAATCCAGTTCGGAACTGTGTTCGGCATGCACCATCGTGATATGAATATTGGGTCCCAGGGGAGTGACCGTTCCCGACTTGTTCATCCCCGGCGCCAGTTCGGCAGGCAGCACCCCCAATGCCACCAGGGATTGATTCATTCCTGCCGGACCAATCAGGGGAATATGGTACTTCCTGGCCAGAGCAGGCCCATCGCCCAAATGATCAGGGTGGGCGTGGGTCACCAGAATCAGGTCCACTTTGCCCAGATTATCCAGGTCCTTATATTTTTCCGGGGTCTTCGGGTTTTGCGTCATGAACGGATCGATCAGGATGACCTTTCCGCCCGGAGTGGTCAAACGAAGGGCCGATTGCCCCAGCCAGAGCAACTCCAACTTCGGGAGTGCACCGGAGGCATCAGGGTTATGGATGACGGGGAGATCTTCTGCACTGACCCCCTGGCAGTCCCAGACTCCAGCAGCCAGCATCGCCATCCCGACCAGGACCCGTCGCAAACCCCGAAGCACACTCAACCGACCCTTCATACCCCCCTCCCTCTTCTCTGGATTGAAGCGCATTTTACCCATTCCGTCCCCTGGAAGAAGGAAGTTTCTGCAGAGTACCCTCCGCCTCGAGCCAATCCTGCAACTCGAACCCCGGAACAAACCCCCTCTTTTCTGCAAGGAAGTAAGCCGCCGTAGCCACAACCTCTTCTCGCAAAACGGGGGAAATCGGGGGGATGGGTTCATCCGGCACCTTGACCTTGGCAGTCTTCGTTCTGGAAGTCTTTGCAGCGACAGTCTTCGTTGTCTGGGTCTCTGTCGTGGTTTTTCCGGGTTTGACCGACTTTCTCGATGATTCCGGTTTTTCTGTTTTTTCCATGTCACGCCTCCTGAAATGGGATACCTTCCTGACACACGAACATCGGTGGGGTCTTTCGGACCATCCGAACTCGAGTCGTCCTCTGAATGTTTACTCCATGAAAATGAGTTTTGTCAATTTTAGTTTTCGTCTCACAAATGGCGCCACCGTACGAAAAGGTCACAGGCCCGGTTGAGGTGATCCGGATTTAACGCGCTGCCTGTAGTTGCCACGTCGAATGGCAGGCAATACATTTCGCCAATGTGTTCGCCTCCATCTTCAAAATCTCAGGGGCGGGCGTTCCCGTAGCGGCAGCCCTGGCCATGTCGTCCATATCATGATGAACGCTCATGCCCAATGCTTTGAAGTCCAGTGGCAATTTTGCGATGAGTGCCGGATTCGCATCAGCAGCCACACCCATGCCCGCCGCACTGGCAGCCTTGGTGACTGCCTGCATGTCGCCCCGAGTTACCCCTTCCAGGATACCTTGGGTCGCAACCAGCATTCCCCGCATTTCGGACAAGACGAAATCACGCTCACTGGCTTGCAGAACTATCGCAGTTCGATGGTCCGTCCCTACCGTGGTGTTCCCACGAATAAAAAACCATGCAAGCGCGGCGACCGTGACAATCCAGAGCAACAACGAAATCAGGCCGAGTTTACTGGGCTTCATTTTAATTACCGAGTGGCGTTACGAAGGGAGGAACGACTCTGCCAATGATACGCGACAACCCGGCGCACGGTGCTGCTTTCAGGCTGCCTGCCAGGTCCTGACCGAAATGAGGCTCCGATCACGCCCAATCCGGCCTATATCGGGTAATCGGAGGTATGACGCCCTGTCTCAGTATCCTGCCACGGCATGTATGTCAGGCAATTCAGTATCGGCAATGAAGATCCAGATCATGCGGGCAATGCTTTCCGTAGCGATGACCGTATGCCGGTTGGTCGATTTCAACAACTTTTCCCGCAATTCCTGCCGTACAGCAGACACGCCGGTCAAATCGAAAATGATGTCCACGCCACTGCTTTTCCCGATCAAGCCATCCACATCGAGGACTTCAATACCATTCGCTCGAGCCAGGCGGCAGCCCGGTGTATCGCCCTTTTCAGCAACGGCGACGATCTCGAGTCCTTTGTTGGCCTTGCTGAGCAGCGCTTCCAGAAAAACCGATCCAACCCTTCCCAGTCCTACGATGGCAATCTTTTGCTTTTTCGTCATTGAAGTTACCCCTGTAGTAGTTCGTTCTTCTTGCCTGCTGCTGAGCAGCACTCCCCCCACGCATTAGATCAGCCCCACCCACCTGCCCCCAGATAGTTTCAAAAAACTTCCACAACCATGTGATAAAAAACAATTTTCAAATCGTACGGCGACTTTGGCACAGGATTCGGTTGGGCGAGCCAGGAAAAGAATATCACGATCACGATCATGTTGTTATCGTATGTCGCAAAAGTGGGCTCGATCAACGATAATTGTGAGCACATTAACCGTGCTCGACCATGCAAAACCAGAAAAATCGGCCTGCGAATATAATGAGTTACAAGCACGAGATTCCGGTGATTGCCCCCCTTTTATGTGCGATAACGCACGGAAAGCAAGTGGGTGAATAAGGTACAAGCAATGGTCTGTGCCGTCAGTGGCGTCCTGTCGGTTGACAACATTCTGGCATGGAAGCAGCCCAGAACTTACGGAGAAATGCATGGAAACTCAAGAAGTCTATAGTCAAAGAATGGCCGCACAACTGAAAGAATGGAACGCTCAAATCGAACTATTGGAGGCCAAACTGGTGACTGCAACGGCCGACCTGGAAACAAGACGTGTTGTGGAACTGAATGCATTGCGCGCCAAACATCATGCCGCATCCGAAAAACTGAAGGATATTGGAAGGGTCAGCGGTGAAGCATGGGAAGTTGTCAAAGTCTCTGCAGACAAAATTTGGGATGAACTCAAAAATGCCATGAACGATATCCATTCAAAATTCGGGTAACAGAAAAATTTGGGCTTGACCCTCTCTGCGTTCCATTCCATCCTGAAGGAATGAATATGACACTATGGATAGGTATAGGCGTAGCGATTTTTCTGGTGTTGTACGTGCTTGTCATGCGACTCTTTTTTCATGAAAGCCGTGCACTGGAGAAACGCATCGATTACAAGAATATTCGCCACTGGAAAGATGAAGACAAGGAATCCGAAGGCCACGGAGACCTGTAGAACACGAAGGGTTGCCCTCAAGGATGGGGTAAAGGCATGAGGCATGCCACCTCAGGGCCAATAACCATCACTGCGCCATTTTCATGACATTCTGAAGCAGTTCCTGCAATATTTCCTGTGCTACAGTGTCCAACCTTTCCCATTAGACAAGGACACTTCAATGAAGAAAGCATTGCAGGTCTCATTGATCATCCTCCCGATTGTCGGTGGTGCATTTGCCGGGTATCTCTACTGGAAAAAGTCGTCGGACGAACAGGCCAGCCTTCAACGGCAGGTTCCTCCCCCGCCGGCTGCCAGCCCCGCGTCTGCCCCGAACCCACCCCTCGTTCCAGAGTCGGCAAAAATCATCGAGTCACCCGCACCAAAGGGTCCCAGCCTCCCGCCTCTGGGCAAGAGTGATCCCTTCATGCTCGAGAGCATCGCACATCTGACCAAAAACAGATCATCGATGCGCCTCTTCAATGATGAAAACCTGATCACCCATATCGTCTCCACCATTGACAACCTCCTGCGCCAGAATATTCCAGCGAATGGACTGCCCGTAGATGTGCCCGAGGGCGGTTTCATGGTAAGGGATCAGGCGGGGGTATTGAGCATCGATCCCGCCAACTCGGCGCGATATGCCCCCTATATGCGCCTCGTCGACGCCGTGGATGCCAAGGCGGTAGTCAGCCTGTACCTGGAGGCCTATCCCCTGCTTCAGGAGGCCTACGAACAGTTGGGGCACCCCGGGCAATATTTCAACGCCCGACTGCTGGCCGTCCTGGATGATCTGATCAAGGCCCCGGAAATTTCACCGCCCATACCACTGGTTCAGCGACATGTGCTGTACCAGTTTTCTGACGATGATCTGGAAAACAGATCTGCCGGACAAAAAATGATGATCCGGCTTGGGTTATCCAATGAACGCAAACTCAAGGCCAAACTGGAAGCCATCCGTTCAGAACTGATGCGGCACCTTCAGCACGATGAAACCAGGACCGGGCAAGCCCCACCCCCCACATCGCCCGCAGCCCCCGCTTTGCGTCCATGACACCCGTTACCGCAGCCCCTGACGGGGTTTCCCATGAGGAAATTGTCCGGCGGAAAGCATGGCGCTACGGTTGCAGGCTGCCACAATCCGAACCCAGCCACTTGGCGCTGGATTCCATGGTCACACTCAACTCCTTGCCCTGCTCCGGGTGGGTAATTTCTACCTGCGTGGTGTAAGCCTCGCTGTTCTGGAACACGACTTCACCCTCGCCGGTGGTCGGTGGGTTGCCACAACTGAAATGCAGTTTGTACTTGTCTCCGGACTGACTGGTCACGGAACTTTCACAACCATTTTTCTGAGGCAGTCGGTTTTGTTCGATCATGGCCCGGGTGATACAGATGCGTATACCACCGTTGGCCCCCATGGACACCCCTTGCTTCTGAAGCAATGCTTCCATTTGACCGCGCATTTGAGGCGACATGCTCTGCATGACCTGACTCATGTCGAGCGTAGGCCGTGTGCCGTTCTGTGATGGCGACGGCAACTGCACCGTGGGTTGAATTTCCCATAACCCAGGTTTCATGGGCAATTCAGCCCGCGCAGAAACGCTGACGATTCCACCTACCGCAATCCACATTGCAGTACCCACAAATCCGAATTGTCGCATGGCATTACCTCCTGACTGGAGCGTATGGAGCAGTTCCCATTTTGGTCGGACGCGGCGCAGCACATATGGTAGCACCTGAACCCATGACTGTCGTTTCGCGAATGAAACGGAAACCTTGGAAAGCAGTAACCGGAACAGCCCGACCTGATTGGAGCCTGAGTTCGCGAGAGCGAAGCCCACCAGAATCAACCGTTACGCCCCCGACCCAAGGTAACGGTCAAAAAATCGTTTATTTTCATGGAATTGATGGTGGGCCGTGAAGGATTCGAACCTTCGACCAACGGATTAAGAGTCCGCTGCTCTACCAACTGAGCTAACGACCCACGCCATGAAGCGGGCATTATAGCAGAATTCTCCCTCTCGGCATCAAGCGACTTTTTGCCTTCCTCTCCCCCCTCCCGACCTTGAATCGCACGGAGAACGATTCAAGGTCTCAATAAAAAACCCTTCGGTTCAATTAGTTACACATGAAAGTCGAGCGCTACCATATTTTTCATTATTTTTATTTGATCTTAATCAAATTTATGGTTAAAATCAGGCCGTCCTACCAAAAAATAATCGGCGGGATAGAACGGTATCGCATTCAGACAAAAATTTGAGGAGATTGCGCCATGGGTAACATCGTGATGTATGAAATCATTGGAATCGTGGGAACTGCCTTATTCTGTTTCATTGCTGACAACGCCAACTGGCAACGCAAAAAATAATCAGGCATTACCCTTCCAGCGATGCACCTCATACCCCCCGCAAGATGATGCATCGCTGGTTTTAGTGAATCGATCTTCACTGAAAAACGATCCCTGAAAATCAGAGCGCTTCTCGCAGCGCAACAGCGGCTGTTTCACATTACTGGAAACTGCTGCAAACTTCCCAGTTTTTCCTCGAATTCCTCAACAGGCATCGGTCTACCGAACAAGTATCCTTGGTAGAAAATGCAACCATGTTGCTCCAGAAATACACGCTGTTCTTCTGTCTCCACCCCTTCGGCGATCACCTCCATCTCCAGGTTATTAGCCATGCCGATGATGGTCTGCACGATGATCGAATCACTGTGTTTTACGCCGATGTTGCGCACGAAGGACTGATCAATTTTCAGTTGGTCGAGCGGCAACTGGGTCAGATAAGACAACGATGAGTAGCCAGTGCCGAAGTCATCCATGGAGAAACGCACCCCACTCTGTCTGAGCGCTTGCATCTTGGCGATGGTGTCATCGATGTTGTCCAGAACCAGACTCTCCGTGAGTTCGAGTTTGATCCGGTTGGGGTTGAGCGCATGTCTGTGCAACGTCTGGCGTACCTGCTCGACGAAATCAGGCTGGTGAAATTGTTGTGCGCTGACGTTGATGGCAAGTTGCAGGTCACAGGTAAGCGGATCGGCTTCCCATATTTTGAGTTGGGCACAAGCCGTTTCCAGCACCCACCGCCCGATGGGCAGGATCAGGCCCGTCTCTTCAGCCAACGAGATGAACTGCAGGGGTAAAACCAGGCCACGTTGCGGATGCAACCAGCGAACCAACACCTCGGCCCCGAAAACATGGCCGGTCTGGCTAACCTGCATTTGGTAGTGTAGCCTGAACTGGTTCTCCGACAGGGCACGACGCAAATCACTTTCCAATGCCGTGCGAGCCTCCAGTACAACCTGCATGGCCGGGTCATAAAAACGCAGGCTATTGCGTCCGGCGTTCTTCGCCTGGTACATGGCAGTATCAGCGCGTTTGAGCAATTCGTCTACTGTGACCTCCTGATTGCAAAACAGGCTGATCCCAATGCTGGCGGAACTTTGATATTCGTCATCTGCCAGCAAATAACGAGGCTGACTGATGGCGGCAAGTATTTTATCGCAGATAATTTCCGCCTGGGCAGCAGCCTGCAAAGACTCTTCATCCAACTCCTGAAGTATGACGATGAACTCATCGCCCCCAAGCCTCGCCACAGTGTCCCCTTCACGTACACAGGCCCGCAGCCGACTGGCCACCTCGATCAGCAATAGGTCGCCGATATTATGACCCTTGGTATCGTTGAGAATCTTGAAGTTGTCGAGATCGATGAACAGGAGGGCGGCGTGGTTGTGATCACGCGCACTGGCGGCAAAGGTATGCTGCAGGCGTTCGACCAACAGGCGCCGGTTGGGTAGACCAGTCAATGGATCATAAAATGCCAGGGCGTGGATCGCGGCTTCATCTTTCTTGAATTGGGAGAGGTCAGAAAAGGAACTGACATAATTCGTGACTTTACCTTCGACGTCAGTCACTACCGTAATGGTGAGCCAATCCAGATAGATTTCTCCATTTTTGCGCCGGTTCCAGATTTCGCCGTGCCAGTAGTGGTCCTGGGCCAGAGTTTCCCACATTTGTCGATAGAATTCAGCATCCTGCCTCCCCGACTTGAGCAGAGCGGGGGTTTTTCCGACGGCTTCCTCGGCACTGTACCCGGTCTGGCGGGTGAAAGATTTGTTGATGCGCAGGATGACGTTATGAGCATCGGTGATGATGATGCCTTCCTGTGTTTCGAAGGCGATGGCGGCAATGCGCAGGTCCTGCTCCGCCTGCCTGCGCGCAGTCTCGTTAGCGAAATTGCCCAGTGCAAAACTAATATCGTTTGCCATTTCAACCAGCAGGTCGCACGCGGCTTCATCGAACGCATTGATTTCGCCTGCATACAAGGAAAAAGCACCAATAACGACACCATTCCGGTGCAGCGGCAGCGATGCCGAGGCCGCCCAACCACCGCGCGCGGCATATTCTTGCCATGGGGCAGTGAGTGGATCATTCATGAAATCCTGGCTCCAGATCGTCCGGTTTTCGCGAATGGCGGTTCCGATGGGGCCGTGCCCGAAGGGGCTATCAGCGTCTGCCGAGATCTCTATATTTCCCAACTCCTCGACGCCACTACCGATACTGCAGGCCGGTCGCACCACGAGCGTCTCGGCATCGATGAGGCCGATCCAGGCCATCTTCATCCTTCCAAACCGCACCGCCGCACAACAGATTTTCAGGAACAACTCTTCCTCGCTGGTACAGTGCACAATCGCCTTGTTGCACTGGCTCAGCGCAGAATAGAGATGCGTGCGCCGCTGGATTTCCCCCTCGGCTGCCTTGCGTTTGGTAATATCACGAATGTTGCACTGAATGACCCGGATACCATCGCAGTCGTAGGTATTACTAACGAATTCAACCTGAACCCGTTCCCCTGATTTTGTTTTGAGAGGAAGATCTTCGTATCGGACATACCCATTTGTTTGCAGTTCGGCAAACATTTCTTTGCTCTCGAATCTGTCCGAAAATGGCCCCACTTCCCATAACTTTTTCCCCAGAAACTCCGCATGCGTGTAACCCAGCATATTGACCAAATAGGGGTTGACATCTTCAATCTGGGCCGTATCAACGTTAAGAAGTATGATCCCGTCCTGAGCCGTTTCAAACAATCGACGGTAACTACTTTCGGATGTTCGTAGCGCTCTAAGTTCTGGGTCTGTTAGCGGCAAGGAAGTTGGCGTTTGCATATCCATAACTCCA
>NZ_DAHVHV010000041.1:0-19131 GCF_027317285.1 Ferrovum sp.
GGAACTTGCACGCCGATTGCGGGGACGAGGGCCAGCCCTGGCCTTGCCCTTGACCTGGGTTGACCAGCGCCTATCCGAATCAGGACAAACCATCGATCAACTGGTGCAGTCGGAAAACCAGCAGCAAGCTGGCGATCAGGTTTCCATCAGCAATTGCATCGGCAGTTTACGAGTTTTGGTTGCGATGGACTGGAGAGAGTTTGTCGAGACCATGAGCATAGTCGAGCAGATTCTTCGTGAGGATCCTGACGGTATCTATGGCAGGATGGATTTTGCCACTCGTGATCGTTATCGGCATGCTATAGAAAGAATCGCGAAAAAAGGTCGTTGCACGGAAAGGGAGGTGGCTTTCACGGCCATCGAGTTGACGCGCTCCCACATTGCATCCACAACCACGCCCAACGATCGAGCGCGGCATGTGGGTTTTTACCTGATCGACAAGGGGTTGCCAAAGCTGGAGCGTGCAGCCGAAGTTCACCTCTCCAGATTCGAGGCCTTTACGAGGGCGGCAGGCCAGCACCCCCTTTCCCTCTACCTGGGGGGCATCGCCCTGATTGCAATGACCCTCACGGGAAGCCTGTCATTTCAGGCAGTGACCAATGGAATGCCGGTTTGGATGTTGGCGCCGCTCTGCATCCTGCTATTGCTGGTTTCCAGCCAACTGTCCGTGGCCTTGATGAACTGGCTGGCAACATTGTTGGTAAAGCCTGAGCGGTTGCCAAAAATGGACTTCTCCAAAGGAATTCCGTCAGGCTACCGAACGCTGGTGGTGGTTCCTGCCCTTCTGACGAGCGTACAGGACATCGAGAAACTGGTGGAGGCACTGGAAGTCAGATTTTTGGCAAATCGTGATGAACATCTGCATTTTGGTCTATTGACGGATGTTTGTGATGCGCCACAGGAATCTCTCCCGGAAGACAGTTCCCTGGTGCAACTGGCTCATACCCTGATCAACGGGTTGAATGAAAAATACAGCAATGTCGGTGATGGAATCAAGGGCGATATTTTCTTTCTGTTTCATCGACCGAGACGATGGAACCCGCAGGAACGGATCTGGATGGGTTACGAACGCAAGCGTGGAAAACTTGCGGACTTGAATGTTCTGCTGCGCAGTGCCGACCCGGGGTTTTCCGGGGGGGCTTTTTCGCTGATCGTCGGGGACACCTCGGTTCTGTCCAGTGTGAAGTTTATCATCACCCTCGATGCGGATACACAGTTGCCGCGGGACACCGCATGTCAGTGTGTGGGAACGATGGCGCATCCGCTCAATCGTGCTCACTATGACGAAAAAAAGCAGCGCGTTACGGAAGGTTACGGCATTCTGCAGCCGCGTATGGCGGTCAGCATTCCCGGACTGAACCGATCACGTTATGCCCGGCTGTACGGGGGAGAGCCCGGAATTGATCCCTATACCCGCGCCGTTTCAGATGTCTATCAAGATCTTTTCGGAGAAGGTTCATTCATCGGCAAAGGCATCTACGAGGTCGATGTCTTCGAGCGTGCACTCGGTGGACGCTTTCCGGAAAACCGTATCCTCAGCCACGACCTTCTCGAGGGGTGTTATGCGCGGGCAGGGTTGTTGAGCGATGTGCAGTTGTACGAAAACTATCCGTTGCGCTACAGCGCCGATGTGAGTCGCCGTCACCGCTGGATACGCGGGGATTGGCAGATTGCGGGATGGCTGCTGCGTTATGTCCCTGAAAACCGGGTGGGCGAAACTCGTGGAAATCGAAGGAATAGGCTATCCCGGCTGTCGCAATGGAAACTGTTCGACAATCTTAGGCGTAGTCTCGTTCCTGTGGCATTGGCTTGGCTGTTACTGTCGGGGTGGTTGCTGCTGCCCCTGGCCTGGCTGTGGACTTTGTCGGTGCTCGGCAGCCTGTTGATTCCAGCCTTGTTTGCTTCGGTCTTCGACCTGTTTCTCAAGCCGGAACAGGTATTGTTTCGGCAGCATTTCAGGACGGTTACTCGTTCGGCCAGCCGACATTTGATGCAAGTCGGATTTGAACTGGCGTGCCTTCCCTACGAAGCGTTTTTCAGTTTGGGGGCCATTCTGCGCACGACCTGGCGGATCCTGGTGACACATAAACGACTACTGGAATGGAATCCTTCCGTTGAGGTCGATCGCCAGTTGGATGGACTGGGGCACAGTGACCTTGTTGCCTGTTTCCGGGAGATGTGGATTTCTCCCGCGGTTTCTGTTGCAGCGGCGATTGCCTTGATCCTGTTGACCCCTGCAGTACTGTTGTCGGCCGGGCCGATTTTATTTTTGTGGCTCATCTCGCCCATCCTTGCCTGGTGGATAAGCCTTCCTCTGGCGCGTCGCAAGGCCGCCTTGACGAACGAACAAATATTTTTCCTGCGTATGCTGGCGCGCAAGACCTGGGCTTTTTTTGACCACTTTGTGGGTGAGGAAGATCATTGGCTCCCCCCCGACAACTTTCAGGAGTACCGCCCTGTTTCGGTAGCCCATCGCACATCACCCACCAATATCGGGCTGGCGTTATTGGCCAATTTATCCGCCTATGATTTCGGATACATTACGGCGGGAAAACTGGTCGAGCGCACGCACGATACCCTGCATACGATGGAAGGGTTGCAGCGTTATCGAGGGCACTTCTACAACTGGTATGACACGCTGACCTTGCAACCGCTGCTGCCATTGTATGTGTCGACGGTAGACAGCGGGAATCTGGCCGGCCATTTGCTGACGTTGCGTGCAGGGTTGCGTGTGCTTGCAGATGACAAAATTTTGGGAACGAAACTGTTGGATGGTCTGCAAGACACCTTGCTGATTTTTTCGGACTCGATGAAGGGGAATTCAGCAGATCTGATTGCAAAGTTATGGAACGAACTGAAGGCACTCTCTGCTGCGCCACCCAATTCTGCAGGTGAACTGCGCGAGTATCTCTTGCGACTGGAGGCTGGCGTTTCCATCTTCGTCAAGGAAGATAGGGGCGACCTCAAGCAAGAGAGCGAATCATCCTGGTGGGGGCGGGCTCTGGTTCATCAGATTCGCATGGCCCTGGACGAGTTGAACCATCTCATTCCGTGGACACTGTTGCCGGGAGCGCCGAGCGGGTTGGAAGCATTTGCAGATCTGGACAGAATTCCGACATTACATGAACTGGCAAGGCTGGATGAAGATCTGCGTCCGGTGATTGATTTTTGGCTCGATGAGGGACCAACTCCTTCCCAGCATGACTGGCTCACCGACTTACGGCGGCAGATTGGCGAAGGGAGTCTGCGTGCCCGAAACAGGATAGCGACCATCGAAGGTCTGCTCCTTCAATCCGAAGGTCTTGCCTGCATGGAGTATGATTTTCTGTTTGACAGAAGCCGTCATTTATTGACCATTGGCTACAACGTGAGTGAGCGACGGGTGGACGCGGGTCACTACGACCTGCTGGCCTCCGAGGTGCGCTTATGCTGCTTCGTGGCCATTGCGCAGGGGCAACTACCCCAAGAAGTCTGGTTTTCTCTGGGGCGTCTGCTGACGGGTGCCGGAGGCGAACCGGTTCTCTTGTCGTGGAGCGGCTCGATGTTCGAGTACCTGATGCCACTTCTGATCATGCCGACCTATGATGATACCCTGCTTGACCAGACCTGCAAGGCGGCGGTGGCGAGCCAGATCGAGTACGGAAGGCAACTCGGCGTGCCCTGGGGTATGTCGGAATCGTGCTACAACACGGTGGACGTGCACCTCAATTACCAATACCGTGCCTTTGGCGTACCCAGCCTGGGGCTGAAACGTGGACTGGCTGAGGATACGGTCATCTCGCCCTACGCCTCGGTGTTGGCGCTGATGGTGGCACCTGAGGAGGCATGCGTGAATCTGCAGCGTCTCTCAACTGAAAGGCTGATCGGGCGGTTCGGTTTCTTCGAGGCGATCGATTACACGCCGGCACGGCAAGTACGCGGACAATCCGGTACAGTGGTCAGGTCCTTCATGGCCCATCATCAGGGGATGAGCCTGCTCGCTTTGGCCGCTCTGATCCTGGACCGGCCGATGCAGCGGCGGTTTGAATCAGAGCGGATGTTCCAGGCCATCATGCCCCTACTTCAGGAGCGAATTCCCAAGGCCACTGGGCTGTTTTTACATACGACGCAACTTTCCAGCGCCCGTTCGGTGTCGGTTGCCACGGAAATGCCGATTCGTGTCTATGGCACACCTGACACGCCGGTACCTGAGGTCCAGTTGTTGTCCAATGGACGTTATCACGTAATGATTACCAATGCCGGTGGGGGCTACAGCCGCTGGAAAGATCTCGCTGTTCTGCGTTGGCGTGAAGACAGCACCTGCGACAATTGGGGTTTGTTCTGTTACGTTCGTGAAGTGGCGAGCGGGGTATTCTGGTCAACGGCATATCAACCGACGCTCAAGCGCCCCGAGAGTTATGAGGCGATTTTTTCCGAAGGACGCGCCGAGTTTCGGCGCCGTGACTTTACTGGGGTGGACGACGGTGACTTCGAAACACATACCGAGATCGTGGTTTCACCGGAAGATGACATCGAATTGCGCCGGACCCGCATCGTCAATCGGTCGCGACAACGCAGGGAAATAGAGATCACCAGTTACGCCGAAGTAGTGATCGCATCACCGGCTGCAGATGCGCTTCATCCGGCCTTCAGCAATTTGTTCGTGCAGACGGAAATTTTGCGGGAGCGCCATGCGATTCTGTGCACGCGTCGCCCCCGTTCTCTCAGTGAGCAGACATACTGGATGTTCCATTTGATGACTGCGTATGGCGCAAAGATCAGCGAAGTATCCTACGAGACGGATCGTCTGCGCTTCATTGGGCGGACGAGAAGCGTCGTCAATCCGTTGGCCATGAGCAACTCAGCGGCGCTCTCGGGTACCGAGGGTTCAGTGCTGGATCCGATCGTGGCTATCCGCTACCGCATCGTGCTCGATCCTGAGCAATCAGTCACGGTGGATATGGTAACCGGTATTGGCGAAACCCGGGACATGGTCTTGAACCTGATCGACAAGTACCAGGATCGGCACCTGTCCGACCGTGTCTTTGACCTGACCTGGCCCCACAGTCAAGTGGTATTGCGCCAATTGAATGCCTCCGATGTCGATGCTCAACTCTATGCGCGCCTGGCTGGATCCATCCTCTACGCCCATGCCTCCTTGCGCGCCGACGCAGCCGTGCTCATCAGGAATCGTCGTGGTCAGTCCGGTCTTTGGGGTTATGCCATCTCGGGAGATTTGCCAATCGTACTGTTACAGATCGGGGACGAGGCCAATATCGATCTGGTGCGTCAACTTGTGCAAGGTCATGCTTACTGGCGCCTGAAAGGTCTGGCGGTGGACATGGTGATCTGGAATGAGGACCACATGGGGTACCGTCAACGATTGCAGGAACAGATCATGGGACTGATTGCCTCGGGTATCGAGGCTACTGTGATCGATCGGCCAGGCGGTATCTTTGTCCGGACAGCGGAACAGATCTCCAGTGAGGACCGTATCCTGCTTCAGTCCGTTGCGCGCGTTATCATCACGGACGGACGAGGAACCCTGGCAGAACAACTTGGCCATCGCAACCTCGTGGAACCGCGCCTATCCAGGTTTACGCCGACACATTCGCAGGGTTCCAGGATTTATCCTGAGGTTGTGATACCGCGTACGGATCTGACTCTGTGCAATGGACTGGGAGGCTTTACTCCGGATGGGCACGAATATGTCATTGCGCTTGCTCCTGGCGAAGTGACGCCAGCACCCTGGGTGAATGTTCTGGCCGGACCGCGTTTCGGAACAGTCCTATCGGAAAGCGGGGTTGCTTATACCTGGAGTGAAAACGCGCACGAATTTCGTTTGACACCGTGGTACAACGACCCGGTAAGCGATTTGAGTGGAGAAGCGCTTTATCTTCGTGACGAGGAATCCGGGTATTTCTGGTCACCTACCCCACTCCCTGCCCGTGCAGCAGCGCCTTATATTGTCCGCCATGGATTTGGTTACAGTGTTTTTGAACACAGATCCGCCGGGATTTGCTCGGAGCTGTGGGTCTATGTGGCAATGGATGCCTCTGTCAAGTTTTCCGTATTGAAAGTGAGAAATGAATCAGGCTGTACGCGCAAGCTCTCTGCCACAGGCTATGTCGAGTGGGTGCTGGGAGATCTTTGTGAGAAATCGGCCATGCATGTCACCACGGAAATCAATCCCCGGAACGGTGCGCTGTATGCGCGCAATCCCTACAACACCGAGTTTGCCGACCACGTGGCCTTCTTTGATGTGGATGATGCCGTGCACGGCGTAACCGGCGACCGAACGGAATTTATCGGACGTAATGGTTCCTTGAAAAACCCTGCAGCCATGCATCGGTCCCGCCTTACCGGCAAGGTGGGATCTGCTCTGGATCCCTGTGCCGCGCTTCAGGTGAATTTTGAACTGGTCGACGGACAACAACGTGACATTGTATTCCGACTGGGGGTTGGTCGTACTGTGGAGGAGGCTGACCAACTCGTGCAGCGCTTTCGCGGTGATTTGGCTGCGCGCAGTGTGCTCGAGGGGGTGTGGTACCACTGGAACCACACCCTGGGTACAGTACAAGTCGAAACGCCTGATCTGTCATTGAATATACTTGTCAATGGCTGGTTGGTGTACCAGACCTTGGCCTGTCGTCTTTGGGCGCGTAGCGGTTACTACCAATCGGGTGGCGCCTTTGGTTTTCGAGATCAATTGCAGGACGTGATGGCGCTGGTCCATGCCAAACCGGATTTGGTGCGTGAACATTTGCTGTTATGCGCAAGCCATCAGTTCGAGGAGGGAGATGTGCAGCACTGGTGGCATCCACCATCGGGTCGAGGGGTGCGTACGCATTGCTCGGACGATTACCTCTGGCTCCCTTTGGCTATCTGCAGATATGTGAAGAGTACGGGAGACCTGGGTGTGCTGGACGAACCCGTGCCTTTTCTGGAAGGGCGACCCATCGGACCGGAAGACGATTCCTATTATGACTTGCCCGGGCGGTCTGCCGACGTGGCCAGCCTTTACCAGCACTGTGTCCGGGCCATTCGACGGGGGATGAATTTCGGCGAACACGGATTGCCTCTGATCGGATCCGGCGACTGGAATGACGGCATGAATCTGCTGGGAATGCAGGGCAAGGGCGAAAGCATCTGGTTGGGGTTTTTTCAGAGTGAAGTGCTTCGGCAGTTTGCCGCAGTGGCAGAGGCATATGAAGACGCTGCCTTTGCTGAACTTTGTCGGGAGACACGAGGCAGGCTGAGCGTCAGTATCGATGAGCAGGGTTGGGATGGTGAATGGTATCTGCGGGCCTATTTCGACGATGGAACCCCGCTGGGTTCCAGAGGTAATGAGGAGTGCCAGATCGATTCGATTTCTCAAAGTTGGTCCGTACTGTCCGGGGCAGGGGACCCGGTTCGTTCCCGAAAAGCCATGAAAGCCCTGGACGAGCGGCTCGTGCGCCGCACTGACGCGCTCATTCAACTGCTTGATCCACCCTTTGACAAGTCGAACCTGAATCCGGGATATATTCGTGGGTACGCCCCAGGAGTGAGAGAGAACGGAGGGCAGTACACCCACGGGGCTGTCTGGGCCGCCATGGCCTTTGCCGAATTGGGGGATGTCGAGCGTGCATGGGAGTTGTTGACCATGATCAACCCGATAAACCATGCGAACTCGGCTGAAAAAATCGCGGTCTACAAAGTAGAACCCTACGTCATCGCTGCGGATATTTATGCCAATGCACCCCATACCGGCCGTGGGGGGTGGAGTTGGTATACAGGCTCGGCAGGCTGGATGTATCGGCTGATTGTGGAATCCTTACTGGGTCTCAGGGTAGAGGGGGATAAATTGAGTTTTTCTCCCCGCATGTCCCCAGACTGGCAGTCCTTCAAGATGCACTACCGGTATCGCGAGACTGTCTACCACATCACTGTATCGCAAATGTGTACCCATGATGATCTGTCGAGTACTGGGGTAAGGGCGATGTTGGATGGAGTGGATCAAGAGGCTGGGATCATTTCCATGGTTGATGATCACTGCGAGCATCAGGTGGAAATCATGGTGTTGGTCAGTTCGGATTAAACGTGGTCCTGAAGGTGAGAAATTTTCTATAACGAATACGGATTCAGGAGGTAAAAATGCTCGAAACTATTGCAGTCATCTTGATTGTCCTCTGGCTACTGGGGATAGTTTCCTCATATACCATGGGTGGGTTCATACACATTCTTCTGGTTGTGGCGATTGTGGTGATATTGGTGCGTGTCGTTCAAGGCCGTCGCCTCTAGCAGTATGGCCTCCGCTGTTTTTTTTCTGTAGTACACTGTACGACAGGATCTCTGGGTTTTTTGGTCACAAAACGAAAGGAATTCGCCATGAACACGATAGAACTGGAATCAGATAAGGGCATGAAAAGATTATCCGATGAAGTCACCAAGGAGCAGTTGATGGCCGATTTCATGGTGGTTTTGGCGGATGCCGAGGCGCTGTTGAAAGCCTCGGCCAATCAGGGTGGGGAGAAACTGGCTGAGGTTCGCGCCAAGGCCGAGGAGTCGCTCAGAACGGTGAAAGCCAAACTGGCCGGGACACAGACTCTCCTGCTTGCCAAAACAAAAACGGTCACCGATACGACGGACGCTTACGTTCACGACAATCCCTGGAGCGCCATCGGCATCTCTGCCGGGGTGGGTCTGTTGATTGGCTTGCTCATCGGTCGTCGCTAAACAGGGCATGCCATGACAGAGAAGACATCCGGTGTGCGCGCCGGGTTGCTCCATTCCCTGAAAAATCTTGCGACAACGCTGATCGCGGTCGTCCATACGCGCCTGGATTTGTTGTCTACGGAACTGGAGGAGGAGCGGGAGTATTTTCTGGCGCAACTGGTTCTGATCCTGATGGCACTGTTTCTCCTTGGGGTAGGGGTGGTTCTGGCCACGATCCTGCTTGTGACTGCGTTCTGGGATACACACCGTCTCCTTGTGCTGGGCCTGTTTTCCGGATTTTTTCTGGGAGCAGGTCTGATGGCGTGGGGCGCAGCCTGGCGTAAAGCGAGGGTGAAGCCAAAGCCATTTGCGGCAAGTTTGTCGGAGTTACTCAAAGACCGACAACGAGTCGATGTTGATGCGTGATAAATCGGCCAAACTGGCAAAGCGTCGCGAAAGCCTGGTTGCCCAGGCGACCCTGCAACGCGATCTGTTGACGGAAAGCATCAAGCCGTGGCTCATGCCCCTGACGTTGGCCGATCGGGGGCTATCCATTCTGAATTTCGTCAGGAAACATCCCGTGTTGATCCTCGGTGGCGTTTTGCTTTCGGTATCTCGTTCCAATCCTCTCGGAAAATATTTGAGACAGGGTCTGGTAACGTGGATGGCCTTTCGCAACCTGTTGTGATCTTAGGAATCGTTAATAAATTAGTGTGGCAATTCTAGCCAAAACTCGGATCAATCCTGTAGTTCCATTCGCCATGAAATGTATTTCGTGTAATGCGTATTTTTTCGAATTCTTCGTCACTTACCTTAATGCCTGACGGATACGAAGAGTCGTCTATTTCCGCGTGAACTTTTAGCCCCTTCCGAGTGGTCGTTCCCGCAATGAGATTGACGATCACCTCATGGCTAATCAAAGGCTGACCACGCCAGTTCATGCTGATGTAAGAAAACAGACGGTGTTCAATCTTGTTCCACTTGCTCGTGCCTGGAGGCAAGTGAGAGATATGGATCGGGATATTGATCTCGTCTGCCAATCGTTGCAACTCCAGTTTCCAAAGCCGTACTCGGCTACCGTTGCTACCCCCACCATCTGCCGTGATCATCAATTCCGTTGCCGTAGGATAACGTTGCCTGCCCATTGTATTCCACCAGCGGCGAATGGTCTCGACCGCAAAACTGGCCGTGTCGTGATCCGTCCCCACACTGACCCAACCGGTGTTACTGGCCACATCATAGACGCCATAAGGATTCGCGCGTCCAAGTTCCTTGTCAATAAAATCATGCACCTTGACTAATTCAGGCTTTCCCTCAGGGTGCCAAGTTGTGCCATTGTTCTTGTACGCGCCGACAAGTTCTTTCTTTTTCGTGTCAACCGAGATGACTGGATTGCCTGCCTCTATTCGTTGCCTGGTCTGGTCATTAATGAACTCGAATTGGGCATTGCGGTCGGGATGATCCGTTCCTTCCAGCATCTTTCGATTTGCCTGTAGACTGTAGCCCAACTCCCGTAGCAAATCCCCCACTTTCGGATAACTTACCGAATACCCCTTCAGGGTCAACTCATCAGCTAATGTTCGCAGGCTTTTGCAGGTCCAACGCAGCGGTGACTCGGGATCACCTCGTGTCGTTGGTTCAATCAGTTTCTCCAATGCCGCCATTACACCAGAATTGGTCTCGATCACGGTTTTTCTGCCAGCACCCGATTTGCGAATCCGCTTACCCTGATTTTCGGTGGGCATCCTCTCCGCCGCCAGTTCCTCAAGTCCAGCGTGAATAGCACGCCGGGACACACCGGTTGCCAGTGCAACCTTTGTAATACCTCCATGACCTAGCACAACAGCTTCCGCAGCGGCAAACAGACGCCTCATGCGCTCATCTAATGCCCACGCAAGTTTCGCGAATCGGGTGCGTATTTGTTTGGTGTCGTCGTCTTCAATCTCCATGACGACAATATACCACCCCCTGTTTATTTGTTACAGTAATTTCTTAACGACTCCTTATCGGCCATCCAATCTTGGAAATAATGAGTTCGAGCCGAAAACCCTGCATCGGTTCGTTCATGCTGCGGCATACTCTACCGCGAAACGGCGCAGTATCCGATCCACTGAAAGCACGATGAGAATCCGTCGTTCCGGGCTGCCTTTTCCGGGTTTGACGAGGTTTTCCACCAGGGAATGACCATTGGCCATCATGGCGGGAACGGGTTCGATCTGGGTGACAGGGATTTCAGCGATGTCACCCAGACTGTCCACCAGAATGCCGAACGGGTTTCGATTCCCGGGAGAGCGCAGAACCAGGATCTGAATACGCGTCATTACGGAATTCCGGTGACGTCGCTCCCGTTCAGGGTTTTTTGTGGAAACCGCCGTGGACAAATCGAAGACGGTCATGGCCTGCTCCTGATACATCATACAGCCCTTGACGAAGTCAGGAGCGCCAGGGATAGGGGTCAGGCCGTGGATGTCGATGACTTCGATCACATGCTTCGAGGGGATTCCATACCAGTTGTGGCCCACAAAGAAACAGGCGATATCCACCGTGTTTTCTCCGATTCCGGCGTGGATTGCGGGAGGATTTTTCATGCTCTCCTGCAGCGAGGGAATGCCTTCGGAATCCTCCGAAACATGCTCGGACAGGGGAGAGAAGACCAAGGCCACGACATCGGTCTGACCGGGATCCTCGGCGGATTTGTATTCCCGATACCCGTTCTCCATACATGAGCCCACAGCGTAATACCGTCCATTTCTGATCATGATGCCGGTCCGACTTTCGCCCCGTTGCAGATTGAAAAAATCAGGATCGATCGACAGGCGGGAACCGGGTTGCAGCGACTCGTCGGTACTGGAAATGATGTATCCCTCCCGTCCTGCGAAGACGGCGAAGGCTCCTGGGACCAGGCTACCGTTTTCCTGTCTTGGCAATGCATCGTGGAGCATGGCCTGAAACTGGGGCGTGGCATCGAACACGATGGAAATGCCGCCGACCGGTTCGCTCTTGTTGGGGTTCCTGATTGCGGCAGAATACACGTAGGTAGGTTGCCCCGCATAAAGATCGGTGGTGGAAAAACTGGTGACGGTGTAACTCTGGGTATTTCTCAATGCCAGGGTCGGGCGGACCCAGGTGTCGGGAAGGGATTTTCCAACCCAGTCGCCGTAGGCCGGGTTGGAAAGAGCGATCACCCTGCCCAGATGGTCGAACAGGATCAGATTGCTGTAAACAGTGTACAGATCGTTGATGGTGCGCAGGACGTCTGTGAGTCTCAGGGTCTGGGAAGGGTCGGTGAGGCTCGGATGGGCAAGTTCGTCGCAGAACAATCGGGTAAGCGCCCACCAGCGGCAATCGTTGGCTCGTTCATAGAGATTCCGGTTCAGGATGTCGATGGCCAGTGCGGCTTGGGATCTGCAGTCGAAGAGGACGGATGACAGTACGGTCTTGTAGAGATTGGTTGTGGATTCGCTGAATACACTTCGGGTACGGATGCCCGTACTGCCGATCTCACGCAGCAGCACCTTGGCAAACGCGGCGTTGTTTGCGCTTTGATCGGAGATCAGCCATAGGTTTCCATTCCATACGGCCCGGTTCAGTTCTTGCTGAATGGTGGCGGCCCTGAGAGGGATGTCCCTCAATTCCGGGCTGAACAGCGTGGCCGTTTCGACGACGCGGTTGATGAGGTCGGCTGGGATGTTCTCGAGTTCATGGGCTTCCGACATTTCGAAAGCATGGTTGAGCGGAGCCAGGGCGTGGCCCACCCAGCCCGGGCCGGTGTATCCCTGGTAGCCATGGGCGATCCGCGTTGCCGAGAGGTATTCCCTTCCGGAAAAACGAATGATTTGGCAACCATCTTCTCCTGAAACCCCGATTCTGGCACCAATGGGAAACTGGTAGTGGTCACTGCTCGCAATGACCCGTTGCTCGGAGTCCAGTAGCGTGATGATCGTCCAGTCATCCTCGGCAACCAGGTTTTCAAAGATTCTCCGACATTCGTCCTGGAGCCGGAAACACAGACAGAGTACGCCTACGGGGTGGCTATCGTCGCCGGACATGACGCGGTAGGCATACACCAGAGGATTGTCCAGTCCCGGAAGCAGGTCAGTCGGCCGGGATATTTCCACATAGGCATGGTCGGTATTCAAGGCTTCTCTTACCAGGCTGTCTGTTGTCCGTTCCACGAAATTGTTGGTGTCCAGTTGGGCAAGAACTTCGCCTTGGGGGGAGAGCAGAATGATGTTGTGATAGACCGAATACTTCTGGACATACTCCATGAAGTGGGAGCCCAGTATTTTTTTCCAGTGGAGAGAGTTCGTTGTCTCGGGATTTTCTTCCACCGCTTCGGCATACTTGCGAATTTCGCTGTCGGTGGCCAGAAATCCGATATCGGCGGTGCGCTCAAACAGGTTACGAGTCAGGATGTCGATGGCGACCCGGGCACAGGAATCGAGATGGAGGCTCGCTTTCTTGTAATACTCTATGGCCAACTGATCCAGAAGCACCGAAGCCAGGTTGTTGAAGTCGGAACGCATGCGGCTGATGTCTGTTCCAGCGCAAAGTAGTTGCCCCAATAGCGTTAAATTGTCATAAACCGTCTGAATTTCATTCAGCCGTTTCTGGTCAGGGTATAGACCGCTCATAAAGCGGGCAAGTGTGGATGGAGGGTTGTGTAGTGAAGTGGCTTTGCGTTTTTTCATGTGAGGTACCTGATTCATCCCTGGATAGCGACCGCCGGATACCTAGCAAGAATGATGCCTTTTCTTTTTTCCCCCGTAAATTCATTGAGGGTTGCTTATCTCACCGAACTGGGTTTTTAGAAGGGCTGGTGCAAACAGGCCCTCTTTGCACCAAATTGGTGCAATCTATCCCGGCCCGAAGGTACGGTCATTTTGACCGAGAGGATTAAGCCGCAGTGGGTGCAATCAACGCCAGAATGCGGTCACCGCTTACAGGAGCAATAGTCTCATCGGCATGTAGTACGCGCAGAATATGCTCTCCAGTGATCATGAAGAGGGGTAGGAAGCCTGCCTTATGCTGTTCCTGATAAGATTCCCAGGAAAAGTTTTCGCTCAGGAGAGTGGTATGGATTTGCCAGCCGTTATCCAATAGTTGGGAGAGTCGTGAGTAGGTCACATCTCCCCCAAAAAGATAACTTCCTCGGTAGGGTTCTGCCACCTGCTGTCGGTCGCGTCCGACCATGGCGTTCTCGTCGGTCAGGATGAAGACATGGTCCAGGCCAAACTCTGGTTTATAACGCATACTTGCAATGATGTTGAGGGAGTGATCTTCGGCCAGGCCGAGCATGTAGCCAAAGTCGAGTAAATCGAGATAACGATCTGCTTGCACGGAAACGGGATGGGCGTAAAAAGTGTTGATACCCGTTGCGCGTGCTTTACGGATTTGAGCGAAGTCGTTATCCAACAACAGGCAGGCAAAGCCCACCTGATCCAGGGCTTTGGCAATGACCTGGGCGACAGGATTGGCGCCGATGATGAGGATGCTCTGTGGTTCCTTCTCATCCACATTCAGCAGCATGGCCAGAGGTCTGGCCGTGAGGCTGGGCAGAAGAACGCTGGTGATGATGAGCGCGAAGGTCAGGGGAACGAAGAGCGAAGCATGGGGATAGTGGATTGCCTGCAAGGTTTGTCCGAGCACCGCCGCAGTGGCTGCGGCAACGATGCCGCGTGGTGCAATCCAGGCGACGAGGACCTGTTCCCGCCAGTGCAACTCCGATCCCCAGGAGGCGAGAGCGACCTTGATGGGTTGTGCGACGACTTGGATAACTACGAGCAGACCGAGCCCGGGTCCCAGCACGGCACGAATCTCCGTGAGATTCAAACGCGCTGCCAGAATGATGAAGAGTAGGGAGATCAGCAGGATAGAGAGGCTTTCCTTGAAGTCCAGGATATTGTCCAAGGGTACGTCACGCATATTGGAGAGCACCATGCCGATGAGGGTGACCGCCAGCAGGCCGGAATCTTTGACCAAGACATCGGACAAGGCGAAAATCATGAGCACGCTTGCCAAGACGAGGAAGGGGTGAAGATAGTCCGGCACTACCCGGCGTCGTAGTATCCATCCCAAAGTGAAGCCTCCCGTTACCCCCAGGGTGACACCCACTGCCACGATGCGCAGAAAGTTCAAACTGGCCTCCCCCAGGGATGCGGTGGCGGAGTTTTGGGCGACCAGCGCTTCGAATACGATCACACTGAGGAGTACACCGATGGGGTCGATGAGGATGCTCTCCCAGCGTAATACCTTGGCAATCTTGGCGTTTGGGCGGACGCTACGCAGGATGGGCGCAATGACTGTGGGACCGGAGACTACTGTGACCGCGCCAAAGAGAACAGCCATGGGCCAAGGGAAATGCGCAAGCCAGTGGGTGGCGATACTGATGATTGTCCAAGTGCTGAACACGCCCAGGATCAATAGGCGCTGGATGACCGTGCCAAGGCCGCGGAGTTCGCTCAGACGTAACGATAGGGCGCCCTCAAAGAGGATAATGGCCACGCACAGAGAGACGGCGGGGAAAAGCAGGGGTCCAAAAATCGCATCTGGTCGTAGCCAGCCGAGGATGGGCCCAAGCAGAATGCCCAGCATCAACAAAAAAAGAATGGCAGGTAATTTGATCCGCCAAGCGATCCACTGGCTGAGGAGACCGAGGAATAATAGGCTGGCAATGAGGAAAATAACGCCAAAGTTGACGTTCATCGTTGGTGGTCCTTGATTGCGTTTGGGATCGGCATGGAGGGCCAACGCATACTATGGCAGAAAACGAAATACCGCGCCGTGGCGCAACTGACTGAATCCACCAGCCACAACCAATATTGACATGTTCCTTTGCTGTTACGCCGATCCAATGGCGCGTGTTCAGGGGGAATTGCCAGCAATGATGGAGATGGTCAGTGCTTTGTAGGACGCCAACTGTTGTTCCGTCAGGCATGAGAAGAATTCATCGTCAGCCCGTTCGACGGCAACGATGGTTTGGTGAATCAGTTTGCGTCCGTTTGCCGTGAACCGAACCTGAATGGAACGCGTATCGATGGCCGAATGCTCCCGATGGACGAGGCCGGCTTCCTCCAGTTTTCGAATGGCTTTGGAAAGGGTCATTTTATCGATTTTGGCATGCTCAACCAGACGAGCCTGGGTGGGTGGCTCATGTTGCTGCTCGAACCACAGGAGCGAAGCCATGATGGCGAACTGGGTTTGGGTAATGGAAAACTCACCGAATATCCGCGCGAGCTTCCCCTGCCACAGGGCAACGAGTTTCCACAGCAGAAATCCCGGGCTGTCGTCAGCCTGGTCGTGCTTGAAAGGTGAAGACTCAGATGCGTTTTGCTTCTTCAATCAGGGCCTCTGTCTGCGCCGCCATTCCGTCGGCAATTTTTTCCGCAACCATTTTTCTCCACAGGAAGGATAAAAAGCCTTCGATGCTCATGGTCGTGCGTATCTCTAATTCATCCCCATGGGTAATGAATTCATGGCAACCGTACATGCGTGCACCAGGAAAACAGGTCAGATCAGTGAACTGGTGACCGGGTTCAACTTCGAGGATCTGGATGGAAACCCACGAGCCCCCCTTGGGTTTGAGCCGGAAAGTGTTCCCTGCCTTGAATTCGCCGTCCAATTCCGCGGATTCTATGTCGGGTTGCCAAATATGCCACCGATTGATATCGGTCCATACTTCCCACACTTTTCCCGCTGGTAAACCGCTCACTTGCTTGCTGTAGGTTTTGCTCCACATGATTCTCTCCGGAAACAGGAACACATGGGCATATAGTAACCTAGTTTACAATGATTGTGAAGGGGGCTGCCGGGTTCGTCCTTGAATCTTCAGTTGGGAAGCATAATTCTCAACAGGGGCCGACCGTGGATATTTTCCAGAGGGAAATAGACGAGGTGCGTCCGTGGGTCAACTGCAACGCTGTGCGCATGGGGCATTTGAATGGAACCCAGCAGGGTCAGTTTTTTATCGTGACTTTGAAAAACCGAGACCGTACCCGCCTCGGAGGCGACATACAATCGGTTCAGGCCAGGATCGAAGGCGAGCACATCCGGTTCGTCGCCCACCTCATAGGTTGACAATAGTTTCATCGAGGTCAGATCCACCAGGGCAAGGGAATGGTTATCTTCACCCCCGACAAACGCCAGGTGATTCGCTGTATCCAGTGCGATTCCGTGGGGATTCCGGATTCCCGGCAGCGGACATCGTTCAATGATCCGGTTGGTTGCCGGATCGATGGTCACCAGCATGTTGATTTGGTGCACGCTCACGAGAATGTGTCCCGATACGGGATCGAAGACCGTGTTCCCGGCCTCGCCGCCCAAGGGGATGCTGGTGATCAACCGATTGGTGGTTGCGTCAATGACGGCATCTGCCGAACCTCCATGTTCATCGGAGACAAAGACGCGGTTTTGCTGCGGCGCGTAGGCGAGGCCGTCGGGATAGGTGACCGGTCCGGGGGTGGCGATCGTTTCGAGGGTTTGCGTATCGACCACGGCGATACGGTGATCCCCGGTCACCGCGACATACAGTCGATGGCGTTCCGGCACTGCGAGGACGCCGTGAACGCGTTTGAAACCACCAAGGTTGGCAACTACTTTCCGGCTTGCAACGTCGAAGATCACCACGTGGTCGGCATCCATGTGCGAAATATACAACCGACCGCTGGATGCATCGAAATTCTGATAGTCAAAGCGAACTGCAGGCCCTGGCAAGGGAATATCGGCAACCTCGACCAGCGGCCTATTGACCGGTGATGGCGAAGTCTGCGCGTGACTCATCGATAGGGGCAAGGAAGTTGCCAGCAGGCAGACAATGGCCTGCAGCAACTTGTGGCGATGGATGCTCATAGGGGTTTTCTCACTTCCTTGATGGGCGATGCTTTTATATTTATAACCACTAGTGTCCGGTTAAAAATCGAATAATTTCAGTTGGTTGGAATTTTCGCTCGAATTATCTGAATTAGGGTCTGGCTGGAAGGCCCGTAGAATATGGGTTTTCTCGAAAACGGAGACAGATAAAATCTGTAGCAAAGTGTAGAGTGAGGCATCAATTTGAAGTTCCTTCTTGATGATAGCGATCAGCACATAGGTGGCTACGGCACACCATATTTGGGTCTTGACTGCGTTTTCGCTGTTGCCGATGAAGCGCTTGATGCGCAAATGTTGCTTGATCCATTTGAAAAACAATTCCACCTGCCAGCGGCTCTTGTAGAGTTGGGCGATGGCCAACGGGGAAAGCAGGGTATTGTTGGTGAGGAACACCAAAGACTTTCCGGATACTGGGTCCTTGAATCGCACTCGGCGCAATTGATCGGGGTAGTCCATTGCGGATTTTTTGACGGTCAGGGAGATACGCTGATCGCAGATTATGCCTGTGGTCCGATCGACTGGCTGGGAACAAATGCGGCGGGAGCGGGTATTGGATTTGGCGCGAGTGACAAAGTAAGCTCCGCGTTGATGCAAGGCGTAGAGACGCTCGAAATCCAGGTAACCTCGATCCATGACGTAGAACGCACCGGACTCGAAAGGAATCATGTCCATGACATTGACATCGTGAATCGAGCCATTGGTAACATGGATGAACGCTGGGATATTTCCGCGCAAATCCAACAGAGTATGCATTTTTACAGCGGACTTGGTAGTGCGAAAGGAGGCCCAAGGAAACAGGGACAGACACAGGTCTATGGTCGTGGCGTCCAAGGCATAGACGGTATTCTCCAGGTCGACCGCGAAATCGTCCTGGCTGTAAAGTTTGCGCGCTTTGCGAATCAGAAGTGCGGCCAGATCTGCCCAAATATGCCAGTCGCGTCCTTCGTTGGCATCGGCCAGTGTCGAGCGCCTGACAGGTTGACGAAAACCCATACCGTAGAGTTTTCCGTGATTGGACAGCAGACAGGTTTCGATGTCGCGCAAACTCTCGCGGTAAGTCAATTGAGCGAAGGCCATGGCGCGAAACTGTTCGGTACAGGGCAGACTTCGAACTCTGGAATCGCCTCCATAGCGATCTACGATGCGGCTGAAACTGGTCCACGGAATGAACTCCATGACTTGAGCAAAAAGAGTCTTTCCCGTATTCATGCATCCTCTCCAGAGAGATCAATCTCCGGAAGTTACCTGAACCTGGAAGTGTGGAACTTGAATTCAAATCGGCACCAAACAAAATCGCCTCGCAAGGCCTGTCAATACGGGGTTTTATCAATGAACTTTCTCACTTAACCGGACACTAGTGAAATAGCATAAAGTTTTTTTGCTTTATGACGATACGTAGTGGTGGTTCTGGATTATCATGCGTCCTTGTGTTTCGGGAGTGAGTTATTTATAATGGGAAATTATCCCTTATATTTCCTGCTGGGAGGAGCCGGGGTTGAATAACAATAAGAATGTTCTTGTGGCGGGCGGTGCGGGTTATATCGGCAGTCATGTGGTGACGGTGCTCATTCAGGCAGGCTTTTCCGT